>JANMQE010000343.1:0-13185 GCA_031370195.1 Phyllobacteriaceae bacterium | reverse complement strand
TCGGGAAGGAAGTCAGCTTGCCTTCGGGCACATCACTGCCCCAGCTTTCCAGAACCTCCAGCGCACCTGCGTCCTTGAACATCTGGTCCATTTTTTGGGCATGATCGAGATAGATCTGTTTTTGTGCCGTCGGCACTGCCGCCACGAACACATCGACATAGGCCATTGTCACTCCTCCTTTTCGGGTGTTTCAAACCTTCATGCCAATCAGCGCAAAATGTGCGCCCTGCGGGTCGATGCAGGGTGCGATCCATGAGCCGCCCGGCACCTCATGCGGCTCCATCACCACCGTGCCGCCATTGTCCTTGACGCGCTCAGCGCCTGCATCGATATCACTGATGCTGAAATAATAGGTCCAATGTGGCATGGGTGAATTCGCCATCATTTTCATCATGCCGCCGAAGCCGGGAGGCTCGCTGGTCTCGCCAAAAGTCTGGTAAACGCCGTACTCCGGACCCATGTCGTGGCCATAGCCCTTTTGCCATCCAAACAATTGTGAGTAGAACGCCCAAGCCTCGTCGAGATTGCCGGCGTGCAGCTCGTTCCAGCCGATGGTGCCTTTGGCCATGAAGGGCGCGGCGGGCATGGCCTCGCCGTTGCCACGAAACAGGATGAAGCCTGCGCCATGCGGATCGGCTGCGACAGCGAAACGGCCAACGCCGGCAATGTCTTGTGGTGCTTTCAGAATTTTGCCGCCAGCCTTGGTGACCTTTGCGGCATAGGCATCAACATCATCCACGCCGATATAGCCCATCCACATTGGCGGCATGCCCTTGTTCTCTTCCGGAATCGCCATGATGCCGCCGACCGACACATCGCCGTTCATCAGCAGCGTGTAGGATTGCCCTGGCATGCCGGAGTCCTGACAGCGCCAGCCAACAACTTTTGCATAGAATTTCTCCGCTGCCTTCACATCAGTGGTCATTACGTCGTACCAGATAAATGTATTGACCATGGCTTCACTCCTTGTTGAATGCTGTTGATCTGCATTGATCAGCCCGCTGCGGCTGCCTCGATTGCCGCAATGTCGATTTTGCCCTGCTTCATCATCGCCGCCATCGCCCGGTCGGAAACCTTCTTGTCAGAGCTCAGCGTCAGTTCCGTCAAACGCTTTGGAAATATCTGCCATGACACGCCGTAGCGGTCCTTCAGCCAGCCGCAGACGCTTTCGCTGCCGCCGTCTGCGGTCAGCGCCGCCCACAGCCGGTCCGTCTCGGCTTGATCCGGCGTCTCAACCGAAATCGAGACTGCTTCCGACAGTGTGAAATGCGGTCCGGCGTCGAGGATCTGGTAGGGCACACCGCCCAGCTTGAAATCGATCACCGAGAAGGTGCCCTGCCCGGCATCGCCGGTGAAGGTCCGCTCGACCTTGCTGCCGGGTATCAGCGCGCAGTAGAAAGCGGCGGCTTCGTGGCCGCGACCATCGCGGAACCAGAGGCATGTGCGGATGGAATTGGTCATATTCGTTCTCCCCGATTTTCAGCGTCCGACAATGGACCGCCGCTTTGAACGCGTGAGATGGCTGGTGCCACGCTGCCGCCTTGAAACAGCAATTCGACATAGCGGTGCAGATGATCGACGGCGTCCCGCGCGTAGTCCAGGTCGCCTGTCGATTTTGCCAAAATGAAACCGCCCTGCAGGACCGCTTGCGTATGGATTGCGAGGCTTTCGGCGCTGAAGCTGAACGCCCTGCCGCTTTCTTCCATTGCCGCTAAAATGTCCGCTTCCAGCGTTGCGGCATGGCCGGTGATTGCATCACCGCTCGCCCGCGCGACCGCCGGGTGCGACGTGTGCAGCTCCTGCGCCATGGTTCCGGCAAGACAGGTGAAATCCGCCAATTCGCCCCTGATGATCGACTTGCGGAAATCAATGTAGGCAAAGACGCGTTCAAGCGCCGTTGCGCCGCCATGGTAAGGTGCCGCGTCGAACAACGGTGCTGTTATCGCCGTCCAGTGCTCTGCCGCTGCCACGCCTAGCGCTTCCTTGTCTTTGAAGTGATGAAAGAAGCTGCCCTTGGTCAAACCTGCCTCCGCACACAGATCATCCACCGAGGTTGCTGTATAACCCTTCATTCGGATCAGCCGTATCGCTGCATCCAAAATCTTCTGGCGCGACTTGTGCTGTTTGGTTTGTGAAGTCTCCATTGCCTAATTCCATACCAATCGGTATGTTTTGTCAAGTCACGATGTTGCGGGATGCTGGCCACTTTAGTCTCACCGCAACGTGACTTTCTGTTGAAAGCGCAGCCGACTAGGTTCATCGTAAGAAAAGAGGTTGGCTATGAAACGAAATGCTGCGCTTGGCGCACTCCTTTTGGCCGCATTGACCGGGGCTTCAACCGCCAACGCCGAACCTGTGCGCGGCGTGGTGGAATTGTTCACGAGCCAGAGTTGCTCATCTTGCCCGCCCGCGGACAAGGTTTTGGGTGAAGTCATCATGCGCGGCGACGTGCTTGGCCTCGCCTTCCACGTCGACTATTGGAATTACCTCAATTGGAAAGACACGTTTTCCAGCCCGGAATCTACCAAGCGCCAGTATGACTATGCCAAGAGCTTGAACTCCCGGCAGGTCTACACACCGCAGATGATTGTCAACGGCAAGGATGTTGTCGCGGCAGGGTCGCCAGATGCGGTCTTCCAGTTGATAGATGCGGCTGGCACCGTTGGTCTTGCCGTCGATGTTTCGGCACGCATTGAGAACGAAACGCTGGTTGTGAATGCCGGAACGGGCAAGGGTGAGGCCAACCTCGTGCTTGTGGTGTTTGAATCCCGTGAAATTGTTGACATCAAACGCGGCGAGAACAGTGGCAAAAAGATCGAGTACCGCAATGCGGTGACGCAGGTACAGACGCTTGGCATGTGGAAAGGCGAAAGGCTCGCCGTGGAGCTTCCAAAGAAGGAATATCTCGCCAAAAAAGGCTATGGCTGCGCCGTCATTCTTCAGCGCGTAACGACAGAAGGCACTCCGGGTGAAATCATTGGTGCCGCGCTTGTTTCCGGGCAGAATACATAGGAACCAAAAAAAGCCGGCGCAAACGCCGGCCAAGATATTTCGTGTCACCACACGGAGAGTGGTCCGGTAAGCCTCGGCGCCGAGGGCGGGGGGCTTGGGGTTCGGCGCTTGGGCTAACCGGACCGTCTCAGGCAACATTTGGATGGTCGTTTCTGATCAAGGCTTCGGTTTGGCGAAAATGCGGCGAATCCGTGGCGGGAAATCACACCGTGCGACAGTTTGTTTCAAACAGGTGAAATTGGGGGTGATTTGCACTTGCCCATAGGCAGGCAGAACACCACGATTTATGCCAATTCGCTACAAATTTGAGAGCGAATTTGATCTGAAATCTGCACAATCAACGTACAACCTTGGTGATTCTCCCACGTGTCGCCAAGAGGCGGCGAGTTTTGCCTTGCCAAAGCGTTATTGACGGTTCACCTTTTGCGTCAACAGAACAGAGACGGACGCAGCTGATGGATGAGAGTGGGGGTCTTGGCGATCCTGAAGCGCAAAACCTGATTGCACTTGATTCGGCGCGGACTTCCGCGATGCCGGTCATGTTTGACCGCAGGGAACTGACGGCCATTCTCAATCTTTATTCAAGGATGGTCGCAGCTGGCGAGTGGAAAGATTACGCCATCGACAGTCTCAAGGATTGTGCTGTGTTCTGCGTGTTCCGGCGCGCCAGCGAAACGCCGCTTTTCAGAATCGAAAAAACCCCGCGCCTTGCCCGTAAGCAAGGTGCTTTCAGCGTAGTGAACGCCAACGGCCTGATCTTGAAGCGCGGCCACGAGCTTGATCCGGTTCTTCGGGTATTCGACAAGAGCTTGCGGCTTGTTGAAGGCTAAAGGCCTTGCCAGTCGGAAGCAGGAAACTTCACCTGATCCGGCAGATGGTCGAGCCCGCCATTCAGCTCTTTTTGCATGATGACCGTGTCGATCCATTGGCCGAATTTGAAACCCGAGCCTTCAATCGTGCCGGAGAGTTTGAAACCAAGCGATTGATGCAGCGCCACTGATCCCCTGTTGCCTTTGCCATCGCCAATCACTGCGATCATCTGGTGAAATCCAAGCGCCTCACACCTGTCTAGCAACGCCTGCAACAGCAGCTTGCCAGTGCCTTTGCCCTTGGCTTCCGGCGCAACGTAAACCGAATCCTCGATTGCCCAGCGATAGGCCGGGCGCGTGCGGAATGGCGAAGCATAGGCGTACGCCAGCACAACCCCCGCCTCTTCTGCCGCAAACCAAGGAAAACCGTTGCCAGTAATGTGCCGGTACCGGCGCAACATTTCGGCCTCATCGGGCGGGTCCAGCTCATAGGTACCCGTGCCTTGCAGCACCGCATGCTCGTAGATCATCGTGATATCAGTGATGTCAGTTTCGGAGGCAGGTCTTATCTTCATGCGTTGCGCGCCTGTTGGGGTTGCCGAGTTTCAGACCGGATTTGGGGCTGGCGCAAGTGAAATGTTGATCCGGTGCCTTGGCGCTGGGCCTGCCAAACTTTACAAACAAGTCGCCATGCCGCACTGGTAATCAGTCAATCGACTGAATCGGCACGAGAATGAGTGTAATTCCTGCAAAAGGTGTGCGAAACCGCGAGGCACTGGTCTCGTCGGCAGCGCGGCTTTTCTGGCAACGTGGCTTTCACGGATCTAGTCTTGCAGACATTGCCAAGGCAGCGGACATTCCGGTTGGCAATCTCTACTATTACTTCAAGACCAAATCGGACGTTGCCTATGCGGTGGCGTCAGGCTTTGCAGAAGATACGCAAGACATGCTCGACGATATTGCGGCCGCGTCGCCGGATCCGCACCGGCGTTTGTCACTGTTGGCGCAGCGTCTGGTCATCTCGCAGAAAGCCCGGTTGACACATGGCTGTCCTGTCGCCGCCGCTGTTCGCGAGTTCAGGGCCGATGCACCTGCCGCTTCTGCCAAAGCCGGTGAAGTTTTCACGCTGATTGCCGGATTTATTTCTGCCGAGTCCGGTCGCACCGGCCTTCGTCCCGCAATGGCGCTTGTTGCCGGTCGCGCCGCAGTTGTCGAATGGCAAGGCGGCATCGTGCTTGGCCACGCGTTGTCGGACGCCTCCGCAATCGCCGAAAGCGGACGGCGGCTGTCACGGATTCTTGGGGTGCAGGAGGCGCGCTGAGTTGGCCCGGTGCAGCTTCTGTAAAGCCCTTAACCTTCAATCACCCTTGCCTCTGACGGCAACAGAATCGGGATGCCGTCGCGCACAGGGTAGGCGAGCCGGGCAAGCCGGGAGATGAGTTCGTTGCGCTCGCGGTCGTAAGCCAAGTTGCCCTTGGTCAGCGGGCAAACCAGAAGTTCGAGCAGTTTTGGATCAATTTCGAGCGGTTTTCGTTCGGGCATCGGCGTGTCCTGACTTGGCTGCGAGACTGCCCTGTGAGTATCAATACAGTCAAGGCACACGTTGCAAACCAAGCCACGAATGGCGCTATCGTCTGATTTACTGCAAGGTCGTTCCCGTATCGCCATTGCGAGCCAGCATGATTTCGGTAAGCGCAACAAGTGTTTCGGCACGTGCCTTTAGGTCAGCGGCCTCAAGAAGCGCCTGCTTTTCTGCTGGTCCGTATGGCGACATCATCGACAAGGCATTGACCAGCATGACATTGTCGGCGCGGTTGACGCTTTCCCAGTCGGCATCCATGCTGTTTGCCTCCAAAAACGACTTGAATGCCTTGAGAAGCGAGGTTCGATCAACCTCTTTGCCATCCGGCGTTTCCAAATCGGCAAGAAATGGCGCGATGCGCACCTGCCGCCAAGGGGCCTTGGCCGGTGTTTCCTCAACGATCCGGTAGCGACAGACGCCCGCCAGCGTGATGTGATAACGGCCATCGCCAGTCTCGGTGTAGGAACAGATACGGCCAATGCAGCCAACCTTGCACAGCCCGTTCTCATTGCCGTCAAGTGCTGGCTGCACCATTCCAATAAGCCTGTCACCCGCCAGCGCATGGTCAATCATCGCCAGATAGCGCGGCTCGAAGATGTTCAGGGGCATTTGCCCGCCCGGCAGCAACAAAGCACCGGACAATGGAAACACCGGGATTGTATCCGGTACGTCGCTTGCATTCACATATGAACAATTGCCGACCCGCATGGAACTGACCTCAAAGCTTCTATTCAAACATGGGGCGGGCTGCGCCAAACTCAAGTATTTTGTCGATATTGACGCAAAAGCACCCGCTGAATGTGGTTCCAGCTGAAGTCATAATGCTCTACGCGCCTCAAGAGAACAAAAGGCCGGAGAGTTTGCGCCGTGCGGTCAGCGTGGACGGGTCCATCGGGCCCCAAGCCTCGAACAATTGCACCAGTTGCTTGCGCGCGCCATCGTCACTCCACGTGCGATCAGCCTTCATGATGGCCAGCAAATGGTCAGCCGCCTCATCGCGAGCGCCTTGTGCATTGAGGATCATGGCAAGGTCGAATCGAGCCTGATGATCTTTCGGATCAGTGGCAAGCCTGGCTTGCAGCGTGCGTGGATCGCCGATCTGCGCCGCCTTCTCGTGCAGCTCGATCTTGGTTTGTGCAGCAATCACCTCTGCCGCCTTTCGTTTGGCCTCCGGCACTGTCGCCAAAACATCCCTCGCCTGTGCGCTATCGCCAACGGCAATGAGACATTCTGCAAGACCTGCCAGCGCCTTTTCATTGTCACGGTCCTGCGCGGCAATGGCAGAGAAGACGTGCAGCGCGCCTTCGATGTCACCGGCATTCAGCGAATCGGTCGCTGCAACCAGTGCCGCTGCGGTATCGACCGCAGTTTTGTCCGGTCCGGCGACTTTGTCGATAAATACGCGGATTTTTTCTTCGGGGATCGCACCCATGAACCCATCGACTGGCTGGCCGTTCTTGAAAGCAATGACCGCCGGGATTGACTGTATGCCGAGCTGGCCGGCGATTGCCGGATGATCGTCAATGTTCATTTTCACCAACTTCACACGCCCGCCAGACGCATTGACCACTTTCTCGATGATCGGTGTCAGTTGCTTGCACGGACCGCACCAAGGTGCCCAAAAATCAACAAGCACCGGCTGCTTGCGCGATTCGGCGATTACGTCCTGCGGAAATGCCTGTGTCGAGGTATCTTTGACATGTCCCCCAGTGATTGCGACGGTTTCAGGGACGACAGGCTGCTCTGCCGGTTGTTGATTGTACTGGCTCGAGCCATAGCCCGAAACGCCGCTGTAGGGATTGTCACCGCTCATTGCCGTCGCTCCAAGGGATAATTGTTATTGCCGCTCAATTCGGGCTTTCTGCGGTCAATTTCAAGATGACTGGCTCGTGACCGGTTGCCGTGAGGAACTTGACGAGATCAACTGATGAAATCGATGTCGTGGCTGTGTTGACCAGCGGATGGCAGTTGACCAAGTCATGGCCCATCAGCGCGCAGTCGAGGAACACCTTGACCTTGCCGTCCGCGTCGTTGATCGGGCCGAACGCCGTGACTGCGCCGGGCAAGACCCCAAGCAACTCCATCAGTGCCGCCGGCTTGCCGAATGAGACTTTGCCTGAAGCGCCGATCATATGGTGGATGGTTTTCAGGTCAACCACCGCCTCTTCATCGACGGCCAAAAGGAAAAAATTGTCCTTCTTGTCCTTCAGAAACAGGTTCTTCGTATGCCCGCCTTCGATTTCACCGCGCAGACTTTGCGAATCTGCAACCGTATAGAGTGGCGGGTGCGTCACGGTTTTGACCCGTATTCCAAGTTCTTCGAGAAATGCGAACAATTGTTCAGGCGTTTTCGGGCTGGTAAGTTCTGCCATGGCCATTCCAAAATGTGGTTTGATATGCTCTGCGCCGCTGTAACGTTCCTCTGGCTGCGCCTCAAGCAGAATCCGGAATGCGCCAATTTTGCTGTTGCATTCGCCACCCTCTTGCGCCATACAGCCACCGCTGCGGCCCGCAAGGGACGCTCGAGCGGGTGTAGCTCAGGGGTAGAGCATAACCTTGCCAAGGTTAGGGTCGAGGGTTCGAATCCCTTCGCCCGCTCCAGTTTCCTTCAGGGGGATCAGCAACAGACAAAGGCCGCCGTGAGGCGGCTTTGTTGTTTGTGTCACGCTGAAGTCTGCAGAACCAGCCAAACCGGCAGTCCCATGATGGCAAGTCAGCTTTGATTTGAGCACACCATCAATCGACCGCTGCGGATGCTTTTGTTCATGTCCGTATCCTGCAAGTCTGGCCAGCAACCGCAGGCCGGGCTATGCCGCGAGGCTCGCCGGAACCAGGGAACGTGAAAGATGAAATCAACCCGCACTGCTGGCCAAAACAAGCTGCTGGTACTGGCGTATCCGTCTCATGATTTTATCATACTGACATATTTTGGCACTATGTTTCCTGACTGTTGGCTGCGTCTTCTAACCTTTGCCATTCCTTGAGCAGCACCTGTCGGCGCTTTGGATACTGAATGTCCGTCACGTCCAGCCTGCCAATCCTGTCGGTGCGAAAATTCCGGAAGCCTTGCTTGGTCTCGCACCAGGCAATCACCACCAGCACTCTTTCATAATTGCCCAACGCAATGGGCCAGATAAACCGGTCGGTGATCTGACCTTCCCTGTCGGTGTAAGCGATAAACAGCACATGTTCTGTCCTTATCGCTGTACGGATCGCGTCCAAATCAACACCAAGGCTCGCAGGCTTCGGTAACACCGGGACTCGAAGCGTGTTGGAATCGAGCGTTGGACGCAAGTCTTCAGGCAGTACTGCCACTATTTTGGCCAGTGCAGTGCGTGCAGCTGGCGCCAGCTGATGATCTGTGCTGTCGGCGACCCAGCGGGAGCCGAGCATCAACGCCTCGATTTCACTCTCCGACAACATCAGCTGCGGCAGCATAAAGCCGGTGCGCAGGCTGTAGCCGACACCAGGTTCGCCGTCGATTTCAACGCCCTGCGCCTGCAAAGTTGCGATATGACGGTAGACCGAGCGGACGCTGATCCCCATATCCGTTGCCAGGCTTTGTCCGCTGACCGGAGTGCGATGACGACGCAGTCGCTGGATGATGTCGAGTAACCGTGCGGATCGTGACATGTATCACCCAAAGCTGTGTTCACATGCTGTCATAAACTGTCAGCAAGTGTTTGCAAAGTGGTGTTTGAAGCTATCGGCACGGTGTCCACATGATTGACACCCCCCGGCCGATAATGCTCATTCGCTCAGATGGCCAAAGTGACCGGCTGTGCCATAATATTTCGCACGCTCAGTGAAAGCAAATCAGTTGGTGCCATTGAGCGCTCTTGCCAAACAGTAACACAAGCCCGATTTGGGCATCACGCCAGGAAAGCCAAGAGAGCTCAAAATATGACTGATCACACTGATCTTGCCACTTCGCCTTTGACCACCTCACCATTGACCAGTTGGACCGGTTTCAAAGGCCTGCCAGATTTTGCGGCCTTGTCTGATGAGCATTTCGCTCCTGCGTTTTATGCAGCGATGGCTTCGCACGTGAAAGAGATTGATGCGATAGCCGCACAAGATCACGCGCCGACGATTGAAAACACTCTGGCTGCGCTGGAGCTTTCCGGTGACGACTTGTCACGGGTGTCGGCAATTTTCTGGCTGAAGGCCGGGGCGCACTCCAACGATTTGATTGAGGCTGTCGAGCGTGAGATGGCACCAGCTCTTTCACGGCACTATTCGGCCATTTCGATGAACTCCAAACTGTTTGCGCGGATTGACCGGCTTCATGAGAACCGCACCTCTCTTGGTTTGGACAGCGAGACCATGCGGGCGCTGGAGAGAAGCTGGAAAGGTTTTGTCCGTTCCGGGGCCAAGCTGAATGCTGCCGACCAGCAACGCCTTGCCGCGATCAACGAGCAACTGGCCTCCGGCGGTGCTGCATTCGGCCAAAATGTGCTGGCGGATGAAAAGCAGTGCGCGTTGGTGCTTGATGCCGGACTTGATCTTGATGGTCTTCCGGGGTGGCTGACCGGCGCGATGGCCAACGCGGCCGTTGAGCGTGGTCATGCAGGGAAGTTCGCCGTCACGCTGTCACGCTCTATCATGGAACCGTTCCTGACATTTTCGACACGGCGAGATTTGCGCGAAAAAGCCTTTACCGCTTGGACAAAGCGCGGCGGCAATGACGGTCCGCACGACAACCGGCCTGTGGTGGTTGAAACGCTGAAGCTGCGCGCCGAGAAAGCCAAGCTGCTTGGCTATGACAGTTTCGCGGCCTTCAAGCTTGATGACACGATGGCAAAAACGCCCGAAGCGGTGAACGCGCTTCTTTTTGATGTGTGGGGCCGTGCGGTCAAACATGCCCGCAATGAAGAGGCAGCGCTGCAGCAAATGGCGGTGCGCGAGGGTGCCAACCATGAAATACGTCCGTGGGACTGGCGGCATTTTGCCGAGAAGGTAAAGGCGGAGCGCTACGCTTTCAACGATGACGAGATCAAGCTGCATCTGGAACTTGGCAACGTGATCGAAGCCTGTTTTGCAGTCGCCAGACGCCTGTTCGGTCTCCAGTTCGAGGAGCACAAGGACGTTGCCGCATGGCATCCGGATGTGCGTGTCTATTCAGTGCGAGACAAAACCGGTGCGGATGTCGGCCTGTTTCTCGGTGACTATTTCGCGCGGTCGTCCAAGCGGTCCGGCGCGTGGATGAGCGCGTTGCAGGATCAGCACAAACTGGCCGGTGGCTCCAAGCCCATCATCTACAACGTCATGAATTTCGCCAAAGCGCCTGCGGACAAGTCAAATCTTCTGTCATTTGACGAGGCGCGGACACTGTTTCACGAGTTTGGCCACGCGCTGCACGGGCTGTTGTCCAATGTGACCTGGCCGTCGTTGTCGGGCACATCTGTGTCGCGTGATTTTGTCGAATTGCCCTCGCAGCTTTACGAACACTGGTTCATGGTGCCGGAGATACTGTCAGAGTACGCATTGCACCATGAAACCGGCGCACCGATGCCGAAGGAATTGCTGGACAGGCTGAAAGCGGCGCGCAATTTCAACTCCGGTTTCCAGACCGTCGAATTTGTTTCGTCGGCCATCGTTGACATGGATGCGCATCAGCGAAATAGCAATCCGGACCCCGTTGCCCGGCAGACCAACGTGCTTGAAAGTATCGAAATGCCGAAGTCCATCGTCATGCGCCACAGCACGCCGCATTTTTCCCATGTTTACGCGGGCGATGGTTATTCTGCTGGCTATTATTCCTACATGTGGTCGGAAGTGCTGGACGCCGACGCGTTTGCAGCATTCGACGATACGGGCGATCCGTTTGACGCGGCAACAGCAGCGCGCCTGCATCGCTTCATCTATTCGTCCGGCGGGTCAATGGACCCGGAAGACGCCTACAAGGCTTTCCGCGGCAAGATGCCGAGCACAGACGCGATGCTGGCCAAGCGCGGGCTTGCTTGAGCTGCGCCAAGCCATCAACCGGAGTGGCGGTCTGGCGCGCACCTCCATCGAACATTTCGATCTGAATATCTCGACGTCGGCTGTGCTTGGCTGCATGGCACATTCTTGCTGAACCAGTCGATGGCCGCATCACTCAAGTGGAGGTGATTCTGCTACGATGGCTGGATGCGTACGATGTGAAGCTGATGGCGGCATCGCTCAAGCCGAAGTGATTCCGCGTCTGCCGCAGACCTTTGGTGTCTCAAACTGAGACCTTCGCGCCACATTGTTGCAACAACCAAGTGGCAAAATGGCTGTTCACGCGCAATATTTGCCGTTTCGGGTTGCATTTGTCACAACTTGGCCATTTATTCCGCCAACGTAAATTCGCCGCAGCGCAAAAGTGTCGCTGATTGGCGCTTGGGGAGTTTGTTCCGATGCGGACTTTAAAGGTCAGCTTGACCACCGTTCTACTGACCACAGTGCTTTTGGCAGGCTGTCAGAGCGACCGCATCAGCGGGATCAACACAAATTATGAGCCCATTCAAGCAGCTCCGGCCGGAAATGTGCAGCAAAGCCAGCTGCCTGCGCCATCATCGCCACCGCCTGTCACCGCGACTGCGCCGGTTACGGATGGCGCCCAGTTCCCGGCCGCACCTGTAGCGCCGGGCGGGGCCGCAACAGACGCCGGCACGCAGATCGCTTCAACCTCAGGTCCGGATGTAACCATCGGCAGTGTCGCCGGCGTCTGGAGCGTCAACACGGCTGGCCAATCCTGCAAGGTGGCCACACCCCAGACCAAATATGGCCAAGGATTCCGTGCTGGCCCGCTCAAATGTCCGGGCGACATGGGCAATGTGAAATCATGGAATGTCGCTGGCAAGCAACTGGTGTTCTACGATGAGACCGGCGGCAAGCTCGCTACGCTTTACCAATCCTCACCGGGCAAATTCGATGGCCAGACGACCGGCGGCACACCGGTCAGCCTCAGCCGCTGAGGTCAAAAGCAACCCGGCGGGAGTTCTCCGGTCGTTTTCTTGTTCTCAAGCAGGTAAAAGCATGGCGGCTGATAGCGGCGACCTGCCGTCCGTACGGGCCTTGTATGAGCGGCGTGTCCGCTCTGGTGCGGTCGAGGCTGATGGTGCCCAGCGCATGCTTGCCGACAGGCTTGACCGCCTGATCCTTGCATTGGACGCATCCGGAGCGGGTGCCAAACCCGGAATGAAATCGTCTGCGCTCGGTTGGCTGTTCGCCCGCAAGGCTCAGCAGACGCCAGTGCGCGGTCTTTACGTCCATGGTTCGGTCGGGCGCGGCAAAACGATGCTGATGGACTGGTTCTACGAGATCGCACCGATCGCGCTGAAGCGTCGCGCGCATTTCTTTGCCTTCATGCTCGACGTCCACGAGCGCATTCATGCGCATCGCCAGGCCTTCAAACGCCGCGAGACCCGCGAAGAAGACCCGATCCCGCCGGTGGCGCGTGATCTGGCGGCAAAGGCGCGGCTGATCTGTTTTGACGAATTCCATGTGCTCGATATCGCGGACGCCATGATCCTGTCTCGGCTGTTCAAGGCGCTGTTTGAAGAGGGCGTGGTGCTTGTCGCCACGTCGAACGTCATTCCTGACGAGCTTTACCTCAACGGCCTCAACCGCGATCTGTTTCTGTCCTTTGTCGGCCTGCTCAAGGCCAATTGTGACGTATGGGACCTTGATTCGCGCACAGATTACCGGCGCGAAAAGCTGTCCAACTTTGCAGCCTATCAGACACCGCTCGGGGCCAAGGCCGATGACGCCATGGACGAGGCGTTTGCACTGGCCACCGCGCATGAGGCTGTG
>JANMQE010000333.1:0-2729 GCA_031370195.1 Phyllobacteriaceae bacterium | reverse complement strand
GTCGCACCGGACAAACCCTTGCGGTGTCAGAACCGTTCCGCCTTCGATGATCATTGTTGGTATCCCGCCACTTCCGTCTGCGCGCGGCTAAGCGCGCCACATGACAGCGTGATGAAACCTTGATTCGAATATCAAGAGTGAACTGTCGTGGAACTGATGCAAAATCGTCACTTGTCTGTCACGAGCCCGCCCTACCAAAACAGAACAATCCATACACGGGGATATGCCATGTTGATTTCTCGCCGATCGATTCTGGCTTGCGCCAGCGTAGCCGTCACGCTCTTGACCTTTCCTGCTTATGCACAGGACACGATCCGTCTCGCCATCACGGACGTGGACGGCCTTGAATCGCTACAGCGCGAATTCGGCCCGTTCAAGGAGGCATTCGAAAAGGTCTCCGGCCTGAAGATGGAATTCTTCCCGGTTTCCGGTCGTACAGCCGCCGTTGAAGCCATGGCCGCCAAGCAAGTTGATTTCGTGCTGACGGGTCCGGCTGAATATGTCGTGTTCCAAGCGCGAACCAAGGCGACGCCCGTCGTGACCTGGCAGCGCCCGGATTACAATTCCTACATCGTCACCACGGAAGCGTCCGGCATCAAATCGCTGGCCGATCTGAAAGGCAAGAAGATTTCGTTCCATGAAATCGGCTCGACGTCGCGCCACCTTGGACCCGGCTATCTCCTGCAGCAGGCTGGCCTGGCTTATGGCAAGGATTACGAGCCGATGTTTGTGAAAGTGAACGTCGGCGTGGAAGCCCTTCAACGCGGTGACCTTGCCGCCATCGGCGTCAACGGAACCGATATTGCCCGCCTGAAAGAGAAGATGCCGGACCTGAAACTTGTCGAGCTTGTCAAGAGCGAACAGTTGCCGGATGATATTCTCGTCGCCTCGCCAGATGTCCCGGCCGAAACCGTCGCCAAAGTCCGGGACGCTTTCGCCAACAATACGGACGCGCTTTGGGCCGCTGTCACCTCGACCGACGCCAATCGCAAGTATGTCGGCGGCAAGTTCATCGCGGACGTCAAGGATTCGGACTACGAAATCATCCGCAACATGTACCGTGCCGTCGGTATTGAATCCTTCAACGAATTTGCTGGCGGCTGATGCGCCCCGAAGCGTTTCAATCCGGCTGCGCGGGTGCCCCCCGCGCAGTTTCTGTTTCCGGACTGACCAAACGGTTCGGCAGTCGCACGGCTGTTTTTGAGCGGCTAGATTTTGCTGTTCCACACAGCGAAGCCGTGGCCGTGATCGGCGCTAACGGCACCGGTAAATCCACACTGATGCGCTCGCTGATCCGGCTGACTGAAGTTGATGACGGCGAGATTGAAGTGCTCGGTCAAAAGGTGCGCTCACTTGATGCGGCAAAACTTCGGTGCTTGCGCACGCGCGTTGGCTTTGTGTTCCAAAAGCACAATCTTGTTTCGCGCCTGTCTGCGCTGTCGAATGTCATTCATGGCGCGCAGGCCCGTCATTCATGGCCGAACGTCTGGGCTCAATGGAGCGCGCCGAGGCATGTGCGCGAGGAGGCGATGCATTGTCTTGCCCGTGTCGGTCTTGCCGATCGTGCCGGTCAACGGGTTGACAGCCTTTCCGGCGGCCAGTCGCAACGCGCGGCAATCGCCCGCATGCTGATGCAAAGACCGGAATTGGTGATCGCCGACGAACCGGTTGCCAGCCTTGATCCAAAGGCCGGCGTGGAAGTCATGGACCTGCTGTTCAAACTGACACGTGAAGCGGGGCTTACGCTGCTGTTTGTCTCGCATCACATGGATCATGCCCAAGCTTATGCCGACCGCATTGTCGGTCTCGGGCAGGGCAAGGTGATGATGGACATAGCGAGCCGGAACGCGAAAGTGGAGGAGCTGAAAGGCTTCTTCATGGAACCGATTGCGGCATGAGTTCCTTTCGCCCGGATACACCGCCGCGCTTTGCAAGACCGGGGGCGCTTTCCTTCGTCGCCGGAGTTTCGGCGCTTGCCTTCGTGCTCTGGTCATTCCAGTCGTCCGGCTTTTCGCTTGCCCAGTTCGAGCGCGGCATCCCGGCGCTGATGCGCGTGTTTGGTCAGATGTTTCCGCCCGACATCACAGACATCGGACGCATTCTCTGGTCGCTGTTGACGACGTTTCAGATGGCGGTCGCCGGCGTGGTGCTTGGTCTGATCTTTTCCCTGCCAATTGCGATATTGGCTGCGGAGGGACTTTCGCCACATCCGGTCGTCCGGCACATCGCGCGCGGGGTGATCGCCCTGTTCCGCACGGTGCCGGATCTGGTATGGGCGCTGATTTTCGTCATCACCGTGGGCCTTGGATCACCTGCGGGCATCCTGACGATCATGATCGACACGATCGGCTTTGCCGGGCGCTTCTTTGCCTCTGCCATGGAAGAGACTGACAAAGGGCCCCGCGAAGCTTTGACGGCCATCGGTGCGCGACCTTCCGGCATTGTGTTTTCGGCGGTCCTGCCAGATGCAACGCCGAGCTTTATTGCGACTTCGCTGTTCTGTGTTGAAAAGGCCGTCCGCGCCTCGGTGGTGCTTGGACTGGTCGGTGCCGGGGGAATTGGCGTTGAGCTGAAAGTTGCGTTTGATCTGTTCGAATATGACGTTGCAGCAACCATCATCATCCTGATATTCCTGTTGGTGATCGGCGTCGAACAGGTCGGTGCGTGGCTGCGCCGCCGGATAATCTAAGGGTCCGTCTCGAAATGCGCTGTGCCGGTCTGCAAATGGC
>JANMQE010000285.1:0-2833 GCA_031370195.1 Phyllobacteriaceae bacterium | reverse complement strand
CAGCTTGACGATTTGGGCCAGCGCGGTGTCGGCACCGACCTTGGTTGCCTGGTACTGGAACGTGCCGCTCTTGTTGATGGTGGCGCCAATCACCGTGTCACCAACTTTCTTGGTAACCGGCATGGATTCGCCCGTCAGCATTGACTGGTCGACCTGGGATTCGCCCTCCAGAACAGTGCCATCAACCGGTATCTAGTTTCCAGGCCTGATCACGACAACTTCGTCGGACATGATCTCGGCGGTCGGCACTTCCAGCTCCTTGCCGTCTCGCAGCACCATGGCCGTGGGCGGCGCCATATCCATGAGGGCACGGATCGCATACGACGCGCCTGCACGTGCACGCATTTCAAGCCAGTGCCCGAGCAGGATGAAGACCAGCAGGAGGGCTGACGCCTCATAGAATTGCTTCCCACCATAGATAAAGGTGGACCCCACACTGAACAGATAACCCGTGCCAACGCTGAGAACGACCAGCACCGCCATGTTGGCGACACCGCTGCGGATGGCACGGAAAGCTGCAACGACAAAAGGCCAGACTGGATAAAGAATGGCCGCGCTCGCCAATACAAACAGCACAAGATCAAGTGGCAACCCGAAGGGTGGCTCAATTTTGATGAAGTCCATGCCCATCGGCGATAGAAAGAAGATCGGCACAGTAAAACCGAGGGCAACCCAGAAACGGTTGCGCATGTCCCGCGCCATAGCCTGCATGTCCATGCCGGTGCCATGACCCATTTCCTGCGCCATCGCGTCGCTTTTCTCGCCGCCATGCGCGTTGTGTCCGGAGTTTGCCTCAGCAGGTTTGCCTACAGGCGAAAGTGCATCTGAACTGGCTTTATGCGCAGCGGGGTGCTTGGACTTTAGCGGGCTGACGGGCGCATCCGGCACAGATTTTTCCGGTATCGCTTGGTCTGCACAAACATGCTTGGGCAAAGTCTCGCCTGCACAATGAAAGCCACACTCTTTGATTGCGGCCTGGAGTGCAGGGACGGAGGTCTTGCTTTTATCATATGTGATCGTTGCCGCTCCGGAAACCGCGTTCACCGACACCCGCCCAACGCCTTTAATTTGCTGAAGCTGCTTTTCAATGCCCCGTGCACCAAGGATTGACAACAGCCCGCCGACCTCAAGTGTGCTGGTCGTCATGGCCGGGCCGCGAAAAAATTGTAGATCGGGCCAAACACCAATGCCGCGTACCAGCCCCAGCCAAAACTCTCAACCAGCCCCAAAAAGAAGTCCGGCCAGCTTAGCAACGTAAATCCGGGCAGGAAAATTGCCAGCGCAGAATGTTGAATAGACAAGGTCGGGAAAAACAAATATCCAAGCACGCAGAGCAGATAGGTTACGGCCAAGGATACGCTTAAGGCCATCCCCAACGCAAACACCGGGATCAGATGTGCGGAATGCACGGGGAGGCGTAACCCTTCGCTGACAATAGAAATCGGTCGATCAGTGCTTGTGTTCATTGACCTGCTTCATATTGATAGGAGATTTCGTCGCACGTTCTGCGAATGTTTGCGGCACGGCCGTCACCGGATCGTCTGGCTTCCTGTCTTTGTCACTGCGTCTGTGCCCATGCCCCATGACATGCACCCCGCAGCCAAACCTCATCATCAAGAAGATGAAGGCTCCCCAGATTAGAAAATACATGAGCATCTGCATGGCTAGGTTTCCCTTCTGGACGGGCACCAATGGCTATGTTCCAATTTGCACTGGCTGGTTCACCAAAAGATCGAACGCTTTGATCAAGATAAAGTTCCATGGGACGCGCGTCGACTTGATGATCGCTACACAGCGAATTGCGCTGACTTGTGCATTCGTCAATATCATTTGGAGTTTTCGCTGGCGCTTATCGCCCGTCCGGAAAGAAATTGATTCCTTTGAATCACTTGTGATTTTCTGCGTTTGAATGGTTCGCGGGTGGCGCCATGTGGACGACAGAGAACCGGCAGTTATACAAGCGTGACAAGCTTCGCTGTCCGAGCGATTTGACGGATGCGGAATGGGGACATGTGGAGGCTCTGTCGGCCAGGCACGGCGGGCGCAAGCGATCGGTGAACGTGCGCGAAGTGTTGAATGGGACCATGTATATTTTGAGCACCGGCTGCCAATGGCGGTATCTGCCCGGGGACTTGCCGCCGCGCAGCACGGTCAACGACTATTTCAATCTGTGGAGCTGGGACGGAACGCTCGACCGGATTCACGGGGCGCTTTATATCAAATGCCGCGCGGCGGCTGGCAAAGAGGCGAGCCCGACGGCCTGCATAATTGATAGCCAAAGTGTCAAAAGCGCCGAAAAAGGGGGGTCTTTATCGATCCGTGCGGTTATGATGCGGGCAAAAAGATCCCACCACTGAAGAATTGGGGCAAGAAGCGCCACATCCTTGTCGACACGCTTGGCCTCGTGATGCGGGCCATCGTCCACCCGGCCGATATTCAGGACCGGGACGGTGGCATCATGCTCCTCAAGATGCTGTTCGGGCGCTATGCTTTTGTGAAGAAACTGTTCGCGGACGGCGGCTATCAAGGCCCGTTATTCGAGCGCGCCCAACGCAAGGCGCTGCCAGACGTGACAACCGAGATTGTAAAAAGATCAGGCAAAGCATCAGGATTTGTGGTGTTGCCAAAGCGCTGGATTGTCGAGCGGACATTCGCATGGCTCGGCCGCTGCCGCAGGCTCGGCAAGGATTATGAGAACCAAACCCGCAACGCCCTCATATTCCTCAAACTCGCCTCAATCAGGCTCATGCTCAGAAAGCTATGTAATGGCTGATTTACTTTCCGGACGGACTCTAAGCCCGAAGCCTCATCCGTCGCTTCGGACTCGTATGCC
>JANMQE010000244.1:0-3580 GCA_031370195.1 Phyllobacteriaceae bacterium | reverse complement strand
CGAAATAATCGAGGAAGAACAGCGGCTCGGCGCCCTGCACCACCAGATCATTGACGCACATGGCGACAAGGTCGATGCCGACGGTATCGTGAAGGTTTGCGTCAATGGCCAGCTTCAGCTTGGTGCCGACGCCATCATTGGCCGCTACCAACACCGGATCAACAAATCCGACAGCCTTGAGGTCAAACAGCCCGCCAAAACCGCCGATTTCACCATCCGCGCCGGCGCGGCGCGTCGAGCGCACGGCGGGCTTGATCTTCTCGACCAAAAGATTGCCTTCATCAATGTCGACCCCGGCGTCGCGGTAAGTCAGACCGTTTGGAAGCGTCATGGCAGGGATTCCCGTGGATGGCGCCGCAATGGCATGGCAGGACGGGATGTGCAAGGTTTGGCCACCGGGCCGGCGCGTTTGAGAGACAGGCTGCACAACAATTCGCGAACAATTGGCTTGGAAATCGCAGCCAACCGCTTACATTACCGATCCACTCAGGGCGGCGCGCATGACAATACCGAACTACATCACGATCCTGCGCTTGCTGCTTGTGCCGTTCGTCATTTGGGCAATGCTGACCGGACAACAGCTCATGGCGTTTCTGGGCTTCCTGTCTGCCGGAATTTCCGATGGTGTCGATGGCTACATTGCGCGCCGCTATGACATGAAGTCCGAGCTTGGCACCTACCTCGATCCTGTGGCCGACAAGTTGTTGCTTGTTTCCGTGTTCATCGTGCTCGCCTATCAGGAAATGCTGCCGTTGTGGCTGGTTGCGATGGTGGTTTTCCGCGACGGATTGATCGTCAGCGCGGTGATGCTGTCGGCGGTGATGGGCAGGCCCGTGGAAATGCACCCTCTGTTTGTGTCAAAAGCCAACACGGCAGCGCAGATCGCGCTGGCCGCATTGGTGTTGGCCCAGCATGGACTTGCGTTTGATAGCGCCATGGCAGTCGGAGTACTCGTCTGGCTCGTCGCTCTCTTGACCGCAGCCTCCACTGCGGCCTATCTCGTGACTTGGCTTAAACACATGGCAGATGATGGTCAAGAAACCGGCAAAAACTGACGCGGCATTGAAGGCGGCGCTTCCGGCGGCGGTGTTTGCGGAAGCCGCGCTGATCCGCGAGGAGGACGCCGCTCGGCGCGAGTTGACGCGTCAGGCGTTGTTCTGGCTCGGCGCTTTGGCCGTCTTCAGCCTGTTGCTATATGTGTTTTCCGGGGTGTTGCTGCCGTTCGTTGTCGGCATGACACTGGCTTACTTCCTTGATCCAGTGGCCGACCGGCTGGAAACCCTCGGCCTGTCGCGGTTGCTGGCAACGCTGGCCATATTGCTGACATTCATTTTCGTGTTGATCCTGTTCATCGTCATCGTCGCGCCGATCCTGATGTCGCAACTTTCGGACTTCGGTGCCAATTTCCCGACCTATATCGCCCGAATCCAGGCCTTGGCGACGGACGAAAATCTGAAATGGCTGCACGACAGTTTCGGCATTGATGCCGCATCCATCCAGCGCAATATCGGAACAATTCTTGGTCAGGCGACAACGCTGGGATCAACGCTGCTGACATCGCTGTGGACGTCAGTTGGGACAGTCGTCAACATCGCCTCGCTGTTCGTGGTCACGCCCG
Organism: Phyllobacteriaceae bacterium; assembly: GCA_031370195.1. Lineage (GTDB taxonomy): Bacteria > Pseudomonadota > Alphaproteobacteria > Rhizobiales > Rhizobiaceae > JANMEX01. The sequence goes on along the minus strand of JANMQE010000244.1, from coordinate 1,962 downwards.
TTGTCGCATTCTACACGTTGCTGGATTGGGACCGGATGGTCGCGAAGGTTGACTCGTGGGTGCCGCGCGATCATGTGGATACAGTCCGCATCATCGCCAGTGACATTGATGCGGCGATTGCCGGCTTCATCCGCGGGCAGGGCACGGTTTGCATCATTCTCGGCATTATTTATGCCGGCGGATTGATCGCGACTGGCCTCAACTTCGGCCTTCTGATCGGCATGTTCGCCGGGCTGATTTCCTTTATTCCTTACGTCGGCGGCATCATTGGTCTGATGCTGGCGTTGATCGTCGCCATCGTTCAATTCTGGCCGGACTGGATCATGCTGTTGGCAGTCATCGGCGTCTTCGCGATCGGCCAGTTCATCGAGGGCAACATATTGTCGCCCAAGCTTGTTGGAGAAAGCATCGGGCTTCACCCGGTATGGCTCATGTTTGCGCTGTTTGCGTTTGGGTCATTGTTCGGTTTTGTCGGGCTTTTGGTTGCAGTGCCTGCGTCGGCGGCCATTGGCGTGTTGGTGCGCTTTGTCATCGGGCGCTACGTGTCCTCGCCGCTTTACCGCGGGCACGAAGGTCATGGCGGGTGACCAACACTCTGCCGCCCGAAAGGCCACGACAGCTGCCGCTGGACCTTGGCCGTGAACCGGGCTTTTCGCGTGACGAACTGATTGTGACCCCGTCAAATGTGGCGGCAGTTGCCCTGATTGATCAATGGCCGCGATGGCCGGCATATTTCATGGTACTGGCCGGGCCGCACGGTTCCGGCAAATCACATCTGGCTTCGATCTGGGCCGGGAAGGCAGCGGCACTTAACATCGATGCAGCCGAACCGGGAGCAATCGAATCGGCGGCAAAGGCTGGTGCCAATATCCTGATTGACGGCATCAGCGACCGCGCGTTCGACGAAAATGCGCTTTTCCATCTCATCAATGCCACGCGCGAGACCGGCAAACACCTGCTGATCACCTCGCGCCGCTGGCCTTCGCAATGGCCGGTGACGCTTGCCGACCTGATGTCGCGCGTCAAATCCGCGCCGATGGTTGAGATTTCCGAGCCGGACGATGATCTTCTCTCGGGCGTTATCACCAAGCTCTTCGCCGACCGCCAGATCGTCATTGATTCGGCCGTGGTCCGCTTTCTCGTCAGCCGGATTGAGCGCTCGCTCGCCACAGCGCAGGACATCGTCGCCCGCATAGACCGCGCGGCGCTTGAACAACAGGCCCGTGTGACGCGGCAACTGGCGTCGTCGGTGCTGACGGAATTGGATCTGGGTCAACAGACGCTTGATTTATGAGTGATATTGCCAATTAGGTGACACTCTAAAGTCGGCGCTTAGCGGCATTTTGTTTCAAAATCCCTGTTGCTGTTTTTTGTTACCCAGCGAATGCTCTATTTGCAATGGAATGTGACGTCGAACGTCTTGCCTCTAAGACTCCATCGTCCCTTAAGAATTTTATCGGTCTTTTGAGTGAGGCGAAATGTAGCCGCGTCAATATTTATGGTACTCCCGGATAGACTAGTGTCAGAAGCCACGTACCCAGTGGTCGTACGATAGGAAACGGGCTTTCCGGCAGACAAAATCAGAGTTCCTTTTGCTCCACCTGGAAAGGACGCGACGCATTTGGTCTGCGCCGCTTCGACTGCGCTGGCACAAACAATACTCACAAAAGCAGATGTAAATATTGCAAAAACGTGATTTTTCATTGGAAGTCCCCACTTTTCGGTGGCACAAGCGCCACATCTTCCATTTCTAGACATTTCCACAGTGTCATCTGAATGTCCAGCGATCTAGATGGCGCGCCCCTCATTGGGATATATCTAGTTCAGTGGTTGAAAGCGCCCATTTTAACCAACACATTGCAGGAATTTTATAGATGCGCATTCTGATCATGTAGTGTTTCAGGTGCGTAGGTATGCGGTATTTCATTTACTCAACCGCACAGATTGCAAATATTGTCGACG
>JANMQE010000227.1:0-4669 GCA_031370195.1 Phyllobacteriaceae bacterium | reverse complement strand
CGGGCGTTTGCGGCGCTGCGGAAGAAGGATAAAACGCAGAGCTGGCGGAAGCATGACACGATGCCGTTGTGATATTCAACTTGAAGTTTTCCCGATATAGCGGCATGATAATCAAACTGCCTTGTTAAGGTCATGAATTTTTGGCGATGCTTGGAGGCAACGAAAAAATGCCGAAAGAACCGATATTTGCTTTAATGGTTTCTTTCTTTTTGCTGATTTGTGCGAATGAGAGTTACGCGCTTAACGCAAAGAAATGGTGGATGGATGAATGGTCCTGTATTTCCCAAACTGGGTATGTCGGCCAAAAGCATAGAATTGTCTACAAATTAGTCAGCGATACAGATTGTGACGGAAATTCCTGTACGAATAACGGGGGCGGTGTTCACGTATTTGTTGAAACTATCAATGGTTTAGATGTTAAGATGATCATAACGAAGGCTAATGATTCTTATGTGATATCCGAAGATTCTGCGGGCAATACATTTGAATTAGACCGAAACCCGGATGTAGATGGTCAAAAACGAGCGAATGCCTACTCAGTTACTGACAACCTGCAAACCCAATGGAATTGCCAAGCAGGTATCTCTAACAAAACCAAACTGAGAAATTTGTCAACGAAGAAAATCAAGACCCCACTTAGTAAATAAAAATATTGTAAGTGAAAGAGTTTGTTTTTAATCAACAATCTGAAAGTTATTTTCGCCCAGATATTTTGTGTTTTTATTTGAAAAACCTCCGGCGAAAGGCCTATCACACGATGATTTTCTCTGTCCTTTGCAGGGAGGTAGTTGCGTGGTCAAAGGAACCGAAACCAACCGCAACTATAGCGCTATCGACGCCAGTGCAGGGTGCCGTTAGGCATTATCGGAGGCGCGGAGGACCATCTGTGGACGCCACTCTGCCGAGGCGTTGATGTTCGCAAAAATCCTCATCGCGAACTGTGTAGAGACTGCCGGTCAGGTAAGCACGTCCGCGAAAATCTGGCCTTTTTGAACTGAAAGTCGCCAGAAATCGCGGATTCAATAGCGCCGAAATCAAGGAACTGGTAGAACAAGTGCAATTGCACCGCCAGGAAATTCAGGAGATGTGGGATGCCCATCTTGGATGACAGACTTCGGGAACTCGTCAGCATCCGGTTCGAGCCGCATGTGATGGTGCTTGAGTTTGCTGACGGCGGCTCGGCGAGCGCGCCGTATTGGTGGTATCCGAGGCTCCTCAATGCCACCGACGAGCAGCGCCGGAACTACCGGATATCAGGTGCCGGGATCGGCATTCACTGGCCTGATGTCGATGAGGATTTGAGCATCAACGGCATTTTGGAAGGTCGCAAAGCGCCTCGTGCAGTGCGGCCACCGGTGGCTGCCGAATAGCCGGTTGCTTGCCACCGGAAATAGAACGACGCGCAGTTTGGCAGAAGCGGTACGTCAAGAATGTGATTGGTTTTGTAGCCCACATGCGCTACAAAAGAGCACAATTCTCAATCGGAGCTCTCCATGACCGCCCTACTGAAAACAGACACCGTCAGAGCCCGGATTGAGGCAAATGTGAAGCACGAGGCAGAGGCTATTCTTAAGCGGCTTGGCGTTTCGCATAGCGCTTTCATCAACATGAGCTATCATGCGGTTGTCGCAAACGGCGGCATTCCGTTTTCGCTTTCGGTGCCTAATGCTGAGACGCAGGAAGCAATTTTGGACGGCCGGGCGCGCAGGGGCGTGACGGTTCACAAGTCGCCAGCTTCGTTCCGCAAGTCGATGCGTTCGCTCTGAACGATGCGGCATATTGTTGAGACAAGCCGCTTCCGGAAAGATGTGAAGCGCCAAAAGAAACGTGGCAGCGACTTGGAAAAGTTGGCTGATGTTGTCGAGCTCTTGGCCGAGTCTGGCGCGCTGCCCTCAAAGTTCAAACCGCATATCCTGACTGGCGACTGGAAGGGCATTTGGGATTGCCATATCGAGCCAGACTGGCTGTTGCTTTACGAACTGACGGATATTGACGTCACGCTCCATCGAACGGGAACGCATTCGGACTTGTTTGGATGAGGGTTGATACGCTTACGGCGAAGGACCACTCGGTGCCGCTTCGCGCAAATACCCCATACAGGTTTGCCCGGGCAAATCGCCACTCCTCCCAGAAACACGGCGGCGACCACGAAATCACCACTTCAACCACGCCAATCAGCGCCATAATTTAAACACTGTTTGGGCACGCAATTGGTACAACTTAATCCTGATTGACGGAACGTCATCATGGGATATGTGGCACTCTTAGCACTTGTGGTTGTGGTCGTCTTTGCAGCTTTGCGGAGGCGTGACGTTGCGGCCCACAGTGTTGCTGAGGCGGAATCCCCTGCGTTTGCGCCGCAGGGCGCGCTTGGGACATTTGCCGCTGTGCTCAACAGCGTGAACAGCGAGACAGACCCCGCCTATCTTGCCGCTCTTGAAGGCATGAGCAAAGACAGGAAATCCGTCATCGCCGAGGCGTCGCGCTGTCTGGCGGAGCCGGCGGAAGGCAACTTTGCCCTTCGCCATACCGTTGTGCTTGCCGTTTCGGCGCTGCGTGACGCGGGTGCACTGGACCTGCTCAGCAAAGTCGCGCTCAATCCGCAACCGCTGCCGCCGAAGGAACGGCCGGGAGGGGGCGAAGTTGCGCTCAATCCACAGCCGCTGCCGCCTGTTGACGGCCCCTTGGACGCACACGGGTCGGAGGATGTTGTCCAAGGCGCGATGATAGCCCTCGACGCGATTGACGGTATTGAAAAGCTCGCTGATGACGGCAATGCTGACGCCCTTGATGTGCTGGTCAAAGCAACTCAGGTGAACTCAAATGCGATCCGCGGCGCCGCGTTGACGGCGCTTTCGGCGCGCGCTGACCGGTGGGAGCATCTGCAGCGCGCCATGGAGAAGCTGCCGTTTGAGCTTCATGCCTTGGCGGGGTTGCGCCGTGTGGATGTGCGCGACGTACCGCAAATCCGCGATCCGCGCGCGCATCTTCTTGGTGACGGCAATCTGGCCGCCCGGGCACCTGCCCTGCGCGGCGATGAAGGCTACCAGACGCGCACTCCCGTGCCGGGAGCGCCGCAAATCCGCAAGGGATGAAGCCATGGCCGACTGCACTTACAGTGTGCCTGATCTCGGGATAAGCGGCGACACGCTTTACGGAAGCCGCATCTGCGATCAGCCATTCATTGACTGGGCCTGGGATGTGCACGGGTTCAATGGAACCTATTGGCAGGGTGGATGGGGATTTGACGATGTCTGCAATATCCGCAAGCCGCTCGCGCGCTGCCTGAACGCCATCTGGCTGCTCAATTATTCGGCCGAAGACTATAACAATGAGGATTGGAACAGCAACGCGCTGCAATGGGGCGGCCGCTATGTGCGAGAACAGTTCAAACACTATGATGATCTGCGGGCCAATTGCGGCGACGGAACCGCGACAGCGCTGACGACCGGCTGCCAGCAAGCGCGGCAGTGGAACGCTTGGCGCTGCACCGCGGGCTACAATGAAACCAAGAAAGACTGCCGTTCGTGGTTCTTTCTGTTTGCCTGGATTTGCCACCTTTGGGCGATCGTCAAGCGCTGGGTTTGCACCGCCTGGGGATTTGTCGCGGAGACTTTCTGCTCGCTGTGGTATGGAACAGTCGGCGGAGGCCAGAATGTCACGCTCACGCTTTGGTTTTTCTATCCGCTTGATGGAAGGGGCAACCCAGATGTCATTTCGCGCGCGGGCACGCTGATCCATGAGGCGCGCCACATTGGCAACAAGCCGCATGACGCCCAGTTTCCGGCAGGGTCGGCATATGGGGCCGGCGGCGATGGCGCAGACTCATCCTGGGGTTACGAGGGCGCCTGGATGTTTAACGCGCTTTATCTTTGGTGGTTTTACGCAGCAGGAACGCGCACGACAATCGCGCAGCGCCTAGCGGCCAAACAGCAGGCAAATGTCATCCTTACGAATGCATTCGCAACATCGCCGGGGTTTCTTGTGCCGTGAAATCCGCCAGATCGAACACTTGCCTGCCCTGCCTGATCGGCGGCAGCGCCGTTCTGGCGCTGATGGCAGCAGGCGTTTACTGGATCGCAAGCAGCGTCATCACGGTGTTCTCATAGCGGCAAGATCGATACATTTCTAAAGATATTGTGAAAACTTTCATTGCGCATGACTTCACCTCATTTCTCGCGCAAACAAATGGCATGCGGAAGTGCGGGCAAGAGTTTAGAAACTCAACGAGCCAAACCCAATCGCCGCATAACGCGCGCCGGCGATGAACAGCGCCCATGCAACAAACATCGCGGCAAAGACGGAATAGTGCACGATGCCCGCAACAATCCAGTTTTCGCCCGGATTGAAGGTTTCTGCCGCCTTGCCGAAATACATTTGGCTGAGATAGCCTAGCACCAGCGCCACAGGTGCAAGCGCGGCGCCGAAGGCGAACAGTTGCATGGCGAAGACCAATGGCTCGGACCGCTGCTTTAGATTGCCGATAAAGGTGATGACGGAAATCGTCGCCGCGCCGTTCAGGAAGAAGATCATCTTGATGGCTTCGATGGCGAGCTTGATGCCCTCGCCCCAGTGGAACTTCGCCTGCTCTTTCATGGCCGACACCTCGAACGGGGTATGCTTTCTCACGCAAATCAAAGCTTAATCTTAAAGCCTATGGTCAACCAGC
>JANMQE010000208.1:0-7932 GCA_031370195.1 Phyllobacteriaceae bacterium | reverse complement strand
TCTGACTTCCGGTATGACGACCGCTTCTCTCAAGATGGTGAAATCATCTGGCTGGAAGTGAACACGCAGCCGGGGATGACACCCACATCATTGGTGCCGGAGATTGCAGCGGCTGCCGGACATACGTTCGGGGAGCTATTGAGTTGGATGGTGGAGGACGCGTCTTGTTTGCGTTAGCGGGCAAAGGTTCAAACGGAAGACAGGCTGTGGCGGATGCCGCGACGCCGACCGACCGCACCTTGCCAAAAATCCTGCGCAAACCCGTCCGTTCACTGATGCGTCTGGCGACAGGCCAGGTGACGTTTCCCCGCCATGTCGGCACGCTTTCGGCGTTTTTATTTTTGCTGGCGACCGGTGTTTACGGCACCACGGTCAGCGGCCAGTCCAGCACTGTCTTGCAGGCGGCAACGGCGCACATCGGCTTTGGCATCAATGACGTTCACATGTCTGGTCGCAAGGAGACCTCGGAAATCGATGTGCTCGGTGCGTTGGAATTGAATGGCAATTCGTCGCTGATAGGTTTCAGCACCGACATTGCGCGCGACAGGCTCGTGGCGCTGCCGTGGGTGGCGAGCGCGGAAGTCAGCAAACTTTATCCGAACGGGCTGTCGATCAAGCTTGTTGAGCGCAAGCCGTTTGCGATCTGGCAGCATGATGAAGAGTTGTCGTTGATAGAAGAGGACGGGCATTTGATCGTGCCGTTCGCGCACCAGAATTATGCGAACTTGCCGCTGGTGACGGGCAATGGGGCAGAGCGGGAAGCCAGATATCTGGTGCCCGCGGTTGCGGCCATTCCGGAACTGAAATCGCGCGTGAAAGCGCAGATGCTGGTGGCCGGGCGGCGCTGGGATATCCGGCTTGATAATGGGGTAACCATACAGCTGCCGGAGGGTGATCCGGCTGACGCTTTGAAGCAATTGGCGCAGATGGACAGCGCCACCGGGCTTTTGTCCAAGGACATTGAGCTTGTCGATCTGCGGGTGCCGGACCGGGTGGTGGTGCGGCTGACAGTAGGGGCGATGACGGTCCGTGAGACTGAATTGAAGAAGCAGGCAGACGCAGCCAAGAAGGCGGAGAAACACATATGACGCTGCTTGGCGGACGCACAGGTTTCGGGGCCAAGGGCGGCAGGCGCACTGGTATCGTCACCGTGCTTGATGTGGGGTCGACCAAAATCTCCTGCATGATCGCAAGGCTGACGCCGTGCGAGGAAAGCGCGCGCTTGCCCGGCCGCACCCACAAGGTTGAGGTGCTGGGCATCGGCCATCAGCGCTCGCATGGTGTGAAATCAGGTGTGATTGTCGAACTGGACAATGCGGAAGCGGCGATCCGCCAAGCGGTGGATGCGGCGGAACGCATGGCCGGGATGACGGTGGATTCAATCATCACCAATGTGTCGGCGGGCCGGATCAAGGGCGCGACGATTTCAGCCAATGTGGCGCTCGGCAATCGTGCTGTAGATGACAGCCATATCAACCGCGTGATGAGCGCCGCGACCAAACGGGCGCAGGCGGTGGAGCGCAAGGTTTTGCATGTGCTGCCGGTGTCGTATTCGCTGGACGCAGAAAACGGCATCCGCGATCCACGCGGGATGGAAGGCGCACAGCTTGGGCTGAATGTGCAAGTGATCACGGCAGACTCCGCACCGCTGCGCAATCTCGAACTGTGCGTCAACCGCGCACATTTGAGCATAGAGACGATGGTGGCGACGCCTTATGCCAGCGGGCTTTCGGTGCTGGTGGATGACGAGGCGGAACTGGGGGCGGCCTGCATTGATCTTGGCGGCGGGACGACCTCGATCGGCATTTTTGCCGAGGGGCGCTGCATCCATACGGATGCGATTGCCATTGGCGGCAACCATGTGACGATGGATCTCGCGCGCGGTCTTTCGACCAAACTCGACGAGGCTGAAGCCTTGAAGGCGCGCTTTGGCACGGTTTTGGTGAGCGCGGCGGACGAGCGCGAAATGATTTCGGTGCGCTCAATTTCTGGCGATCCGCATGAGGAAGCCAACCAGATACCGCGTGCGATCATGACACGGATCATCAAGGCCCGCGTTGACGAAACGCTGGAATTGCTTCGCGACCGGATCAACCAGTCGGGCTTCGGCACAGTTGTCGGCAAGCGTGTGGTGCTGACGGGCGGTGCGAGCCAGTTGCAGGGGTTGCCGGAAGCGGCGCGGCGGATTCTCGGACGCAATGTGCGCGTCGGGCGGCCGCTTGGCGTCGCTGGTCTGCCGGATGCAGCCAAGGGCCCGGCCTTTGCGGCGAGCGCGGGACTTTTGATCTATCCGCAGGTTGCGGATTTGGAACAGGCGGCGGCGGGCTTCGGCTCCGGCTGGCGCATGACAGGAACCGGTGGCCGGTTTGCCCGTGTCGGGCAGTGGCTGAAGGACAGTTTTTGACGAAACGGGGCAACCCACAAATTCACCGGCGGCGGCGTGACGGTGTAGAAGCGAAAGGCACAAGACCATGACGATCAATCTCCAGAAGCCGGACATCACCGAGCTGAAGCCCCGCATCACCGTATTCGGCGTCGGCGGCGGCGGCGGCAATGCGGTCAACAACATGATCAATGCCGGCTTGAAGGGTGTCGATTTTGTCGTGGCCAACACGGACGCGCAGGCGCTGACCATGTCGCGCTGCGAGCGGATCGTCCAATTGGGTGTCGCTGTCACGGAAGGCCTGGGTGCCGGGTCGCAGCCTGAAGTCGGGCGTGCCGCTGCCGAAGAGTGCATTGATGAAATTCTTGATCATCTGAATGGCACGCATATGTGCTTCGTCACCGCAGGTATGGGTGGCGGCACCGGCACCGGCGCAGCGCCGGTTGTTGCCCGCGCGGCCCGCGAGCGCGGCATCCTGACTGTCGGCGTCGTCACCAAGCCGTTCCACTTTGAAGGCCAGCGCCGGATGAAGACGGCGGACCTCGGCATTGAAGAGCTGCAGAAGAATGTTGACACGCTGATCGTCATTCCGAACCAGAACCTGTTCCGCATTGCCAACGACAAGACCACGTTTGCCGACGCCTTCGCGATGGCCGATCAGGTGCTCTATTCGGGCGTTGCCTGCATTACCGATCTGTTGGTGAAGGAAGGCCTGATCAATCTCGACTTTGCCGACGTGCGCTCTGTAATGCGCGACATGGGTAAGGCGATGATGGGGACTGGCGAGGCATCCGGCGAGGGCCGCGCGATGGCGGCGGCTGAAGCTGCGATTGCCAATCCGCTGCTCGATGAATCGTCGATGAAGGGCGCGAAGGGTCTGCTGATCTCTATCACCGGCGGGCGCGACATGACATTGTTCGAGGTGGATGAAGCTGCCACCCGCATTCGCGAGGAAGTGGATCAGGAAGCCAACATCATTCTTGGCGCGACATTTGATGAAAGCCTTGATGGCATCATTCGCGTTTCGGTTGTCGCCACAGGTATCGACAAGATGCTGAACGAGTTTGGTGCTGCGCCAGTGGAGTACCGCCAGACCGCCCGGCCGGTTGCGCGTCAGGTTCAGGCACCTGCGGCGCAAATCCAGCGCCCCGCGGCACGTCCGGCTGAAACTGCTATTGCAGCGACTGCTGCGTTGGACATGGCAATTGCTGATCCCGTCGCCGATGTGATCCGCAAGGCAGAGACTGAGGTTGCTGCCGCCACGCGCACTGCTGATCCCGAATTCCGTCCGGCAAGCGGGCTTTTCCGTCCGGCTGCACAGCCGGAGCCGGTCCGCGCGCCTTTGCCGGTTGCGCCGGTGCAGGAACGTGCACCACAGCCGCAGGTGTTTGCAGCCGAGGTTCGCATGCCGCGTGTTGAAGATTTTCCGCCGGTGGTGAAGGCCGAAATGGAACATCGCGCGCAGCCAGTTCCTGCCCAGCCAGCGGCTGAGCAGGCCGGTGCGCTCGGACTTTTGCGCCGAATCACCCAAGGCCTGACACGTCGTGATGATGATTCGCATGGTCATCAACAGGTTGTTCAACCGCGCGAACCGGTCATGCAGCGTCCTGCAGAACCGCGCCGCCCGCTGAGCCAAGAGGCTTCAGCCTATGCGCCGCGGCGCAATCCGCTTGACGAGCAAGGACGTGTCGCTGCCCAGCCACTTGTGGCTACAGAGGATGATCCGCTCGAAATTCCGGCTTTTTTGCGGCGTCAGGGCTAAAATCGGCCATGATTCGGCCATGATTGAGTTTGCGCCCCCGCTGCCGAAGTCCGGCTGGCGGGGATTTGTTGTTTCATTTTCGGTCACAGAAATTGTTACAAAGGGCGGGGTGCCAGTAACAGTGAGTAAGAAAGCGTGATTTGGCATTGCACCATGCGATTGACTATCTTGTGGATCACAAAAGAAAAACTGTTTTGCAGACGGCAAGGGACGGCCAGAGCACTACAGAGACAACAGGCCGGAACCACCGGCCACATCCGGGTGCTTGGGGCGATACATGGGGGTTGATTTGAACGGGTATCAAACCACGGTCAAGGATAGCGTTACGCTGTCTGGTGTTGGCGTCCACAATGGCTCCCCTGTTTCCGTGATTTTTCTCCCTGCCGACGCTGATACTGGCATCGTTTTCCAGAAATCGATGAGGAACCGTGACGGACGCGAAGTGCGGGCTGTCGTGGCAGAAGTGGGTTCGACCGACTTTTGCACAGTGCTAGGCGATAGCGAGGCCACCCGTATCGGGACGGTCGAGCACATCATGGCTGCGCTTAGCGCGCTTGGCGTTGACAATCTGACAGTGCTGATTGACGGCGATGAAGTGCCGATCCTTGATGGCAGCGCCCAAGAGTTTGTTGATGCGATTGATCAGGTCGGGCTGCTGGTTCAGCATGTGAAGCGCCGGTACATCCGCATCAAGAAGGCCATCCGCGTTGACCTTGGCGGCTCGTGGGCGGAATTCCATCCTTATTCGGGCACGCGGTTTGAAATCGAGATTGATTTCGCCAACCCGGCTATCGGTCGCCAAGCGTATGTCGGCGACATTGATGCTGTCAGCTTCCGGCGCGACATCGCGCGGGCGCGGACGTTTGGGTTCATGAAAGATGTCGAGCGGCTTTGGGCGGCAGGTTTGGCACTTGGTTCCTCACTCGATAATTCCATTGTTATCGGCGATGACGAACGGGTCATCAACCATGGTGGTCTTCGCTACAAGGACGAGTTTGTACGCCACAAGACGATGGACGCGATTGGCGATCTGGCTCTTGCCGGTGCCCGGTTCATCGGCTGCTATCGGTCTTACAAGGGCGGGCACAAGTTGAACGCACTGGCGCTGCGGACGCTGCTGCAGGACCAATCGGCGTATGAGATTGTCGAACCGGCGCAGCGCGAGAAGCGCGGCGTGATGCCGGAGTTTGTGGCTGTAAATGCTCCGGCGTTTGCGCCTTGGGTGCTCTAAGCGCTGCAACGACCAGTCTGATTATCGTTTCTGCCACAAAAACGCGCCAATGTTGGCCGAACGCACGAAAACCACAAATGTTCTGATAAACGCGGCGGCGACATTGCCGCGACATGACGCTTGTGGTTTATGTGTCGGAAATCCGGGGCAGCCACTGCCCCGTTTCCGTGTGTTTGGCGGAAACGCGACAGAGATCAAGACGGGCGAACAGCAGTATGGCACGAACCCATTTCAACACCGGTATGATGGCACTTGCAGCGGCATTGCTGGCAGCAGGATGCGCGGCCAAGGACGACATTGACCTTGAGACTTATGTCAACACTGTTGAGCCTGCCGATCAGCTGTTCAACCAGGGTTTGGCCAACCTGAATTCCGGCCGTGCGCAGGAGGCGGCGAAGAAGTTTGCGGCCGTTGACCGACAGCACCCCTATTCGGAATATGCGCGCCGGTCGATCGTGCTTGGAGCATTCGCCAACTACCGGCAGGGGCGTTATCCGGAGGCGATCTCCGGAGCCAAGCGCTATGTGACGCTGTATCCGACAGACAAGGACGCCGCTTACGCACAATACATCATCGGGCTCAGCTATTGGCGGCAGATTCCCGATGTGACGCGGGATCAGGCGGATTCGCGGCGCACACTGGCTGCATTTCAGGAGTTGGTCGACCGGTATCCGGAGTCCGAATATCTTGATGATGCAAAGCTGAAGATGCGTTTTGCCCGCGACCAGATTGCCGGCAAGGAAATGCAGGTAGGGCGCTACTATCTTGAGCGCAAGGAATATCTTGCCGGCATCAAACGCTTCCGGCTGGTCGTTGAGCAGTTTTCAAACACCCGGCACACGGAAGAAGCACTGGCGCGACTGGTGGAATCCTATTTTGCACTCGGCCTTGCATCCGAAGCGCAGACAGCGGCGGCGGTGCTTGGGACCAACTATCCAGACAGTCAGTGGTACAAGGACAGCTATTCCTTGCTTCAGAGCGGAGGATTGCGCCCGAGTGAAAACTCGGGTTCGTGGATATCCGCTGCGGCCAAGAAAATCGTCGGCGCTTAAGCAAAAGACAGATGCTTTCCCATCTCTCGATCCGCGACATCGTCCTTATCGAAAAACTGGACATGGAATTTTCGCGCGGGCTCTCGGTGCTGACGGGCGAGACTGGCGCGGGCAAATCCATATTGCTTGATGCGTTGTCACTTGCCCTTGGTGCAAGAGGCGATGCCGGGCTTGTGCGGCACGGGGCGACGCAGGGCCAGATTATGGCAGTGTTCGATATTGCTGATGGCCACCCGGCCCGTGCGGTGCTGCGTTCCAATGATCTGGATGATGGTGGCGAATTGGTTCTGCGCCGCGTGCAGGCGGCAGACGGGCGCAGCCGTGTCTATGTCAATGATCAGCCCGCGAGTGTGACTTTGCTCAAAGAGCTCGGCAAGGCACTGGTGGAAATTCACGGTCAGCACGACGACAGGGCAATGATTGCGCCAGATGCACATCGGGACCTGCTGGATGCCTTTGGCGGGCTGCAAGGCGAGGCTGCGGGTGTGCGGACAGCCTGGACCGCATGGAGGAAGGCTGAAACGGCGTTGACCCGGCACCGCGCAAAGGTGGAGGCGGCGGCGCGCGAGGCGGATTATCTTCGGGCTTCGTCTGCCGAACTCACCGCGTTGAGGGCTGAGGCTGGCGAAGAGACGACGCTTTCGGAAAAGCGGCAGGGGATGATGCGGGCGGAGAAGACGGCTGCCGACCTTAACGAGGCCAATGACGTTCTTTCCGGTTCCGGATCGCCGGTTCCCCAACTTGTCAGCCTGTTCCGGCGGCTGGAGCGCAAAAAGGCGGAGGCGCCGGAACTGGTGACGCCGATTGCTGACGCGCTCGGGCGCGCACTCGATGAGCTTGGCGAAGCGCAAGCTGCCGTGGATACGGCGATGCGGGCTGCGGATTTTGATCCGAAAGTTTTGGAGCGGACTGAGGAGCGGCTGTTTGCGTTGCGGGCTGCATCGCGCAAGTTTGCCGTGCCAGTGGACAAACTTGCAGACCTCGCGGCAAACATGAGCACGGATCTGGCTGATCTTGATGCCGGGGCTGACAGGCTGGCCGGGATGCAAAGCGAAGCTGTGGCAGCGCGCGACGCCTATGACGTGCTGGCGGGCAAGCTGACTGATGAACGTAAAGCTGCGGCGACTGCGCTGGAAGCGGCAGTAATGGCTGAGCTCCCGGCGCTGAAGCTCGAAAGGGCGGCGTTCATCGTTGATATGCAGAGCGAGGCCGATGCGCGCAGTGGCGATGGCAATGATACGGTGGAATATCATGTGCGCACCAATCCGGGTACGCGCGCCGGGCCGATGATGAAGGTGGCGTCGGGCGGTGAACTCTCTCGGTTTTTGCTGGCGCTGAAGGTGGCGCTGGCGGACCGCGGTTCGGCTCCAACATTGGTGTTTGACGAGATTGACACCGGCGTTGGCGGCGCGGTGGCTGATGCGATCGGGCAGCGGCTGAAGCGGCTGGCGGAAAAGGTGCAGGTGCTTTCGGTGACCCATGCGCCGCAGGTTGCGGCGCGTTC
>JANMQE010000193.1:0-4989 GCA_031370195.1 Phyllobacteriaceae bacterium | reverse complement strand
GAGAAGGTGCTGGTGGTGCGCCGCACCGGCGGGCAGGTCCCGTGGGATGAAGCCCGCGATCTCTGGTATCACGCCGAAGCCGCCAAGGTTTCGGCCGACTGCAAGCCGGAAAAGATGAAGGCGGAAGATCCGCTGTTCATCCTCTACACGTCCGGCTCCACCGGCAAACCCAAAGGCGTTCTGCACACGACCGGGGGCTATCTGGTCTATGCCTCGATGACGCATCAATATGTGTTCGATTACCATGACGGCGATGTCTACTGGTGCACGGCCGATGTCGGCTGGGTCACGGGCCACTCGTACATTGTCTACGGCCCGCTCGCGAACGGCGCAACGACGCTGATGTTTGAAGGCGTCCCGAATTATCCTTCCACGTCGCGCTTCTGGGAAGTGATCGACAAGCACAAGGTCAACATTTTCTACACCGCCCCGACCGCCATCCGCTCGCTGATGTCGGGCGGCGACGGTCCTGTGAAAAAAACCTCGCGCAGGTCGCTCAAGCTCTTGGGTTCGGTCGGCGAACCGATCAATCCGGAAGCCTGGGAATGGTATTACAATGTTGTCGGCGAGAAGAAGTCACCCATCGTTGACACCTGGTGGCAGACCGAGACCGGCGGCATTATGATCACGCCGCTTCCCGGCGCTACGGACCTGAAACCGGGCTCGGCCACGCGGCCCTTCTTCGGCATCATACCGGAGCTGGTCGACAATGAAGGCAATGTGCTGGAAGGTGCAACGGACGGGAACCTGTGCATCACAGACTCATGGCCCGGCCAGGCCCGCACGATTTACGGCGACCATGAACGCTACATCCAGACCTATTTCTCCACCTACAAGGGCAAATATTTCACCGGCGACGGCTGCCGCCGCGACGCTGATGGCTATTACTGGATCACCGGACGCGTGGACGACGTGCTCAACGTCTCCGGTCACCGGATGGGCACGGCAGAGGTCGAATCGGCGCTGGTCAGCCACAATCTGGTCTCCGAGGCCGCCGTTGTCGGCTATCCGCACGATATCAAGGGTCAGGGCATCTACTGCTATGTGACGCTGATGGCCGGCGAAGACGGGTCAGACGAGTTGCGCAAGGCGCTGGTCGGCCATGTGCGCAAGGAAATCGGCCCCTTTGCCGCACCGGACAAGATCCAGTTCTCGCCCGGCCTGCCGAAAACCCGCTCCGGCAAAATCATGCGCCGCATCCTGCGCAAGATCGCGGAAGATGATTTCAGCGCGCTTGGAGATACGTCAACGCTGGCTGATCCGGCGGTGGTGGATGACCTGATTGCGAACAGGCAGAACAAGAAGGGGTGAGGCGGGTGCGGCGACGACTGCCAATTTGTGCTGACTCAAGTCTTCATAATCTGGTATTGTCCAATTCATGACAGCACTCGCCAAGCCCAGATTGACGGTTGACGAATTCCTCGCCTGGTCCGACGGACAGGGAGGCAGGTTTGAACTGTTCAGGGGCGAGGTGTTCGCCATGTCCCCTGAATCTGTCGGCCATGCCAAGATCAAGGGTGCTGTGCATTCCGCCCTTGTTGGCGCGCTGGACAAGGGCCGACTGCGCTGTCATGCGCTTCCGGACGGCGTGACGGTACGTATTGACAACCAAACTGCCTATGAGCCGTATGCGCTTGTTTACTGTGGCGAGGAACTTGCCCCTTCCGCTTTGGAGGTGGCTGCTCCCGTCATTGTCGTCGAGGTGTTGTCACCGTCCACACGCCGGATTGACGTTTCGTTGAAACTCGTTGGCTATTTCAGCCTCGCGAGCGTTATGCACTACCTGATTATTGATCCCTCTCAATCGGTTGTCATCCATCATGCGCGCGGCGCAGGCGACGACATAAACACCCATATTGTGACTGAAGGTTCGGTCATACTCGACCCGCCGGGATTGCAATTGAACCTCGCAGCCATTTATGGTCGTTGAAGTGACAAGGGTTAACGCATTTTGAGCCTCGCCTCTGTCAGAACATTCATCGAAATTCACGCGCCGGACATTGAAATCCTGATTCATGACGGATCGACGGCGACCGTCGCCGACGCCGCTTCCGCGCATGGCGTGCCGCCGGCGGCGATTGCCAAGACCCTATCGCTCACCGTTGGCGGCAAGCCTTTCCTGCTGGTGACCGGCGGCACGGCAAGGCTCAACAACCGGAAGGCCAAGGACGCATTCGGCGGCAAGGTTTCGATGCTCGGTCCGGATGAAGTACTGCACCTCACCGGCCACCCGGTTGGCGGCGTCTGTCCGTTTGGGCTGGCGACGCCATTGTCAGTGTACTGCGATGAAAGCCTGAAGGCGTTTGCGGAAGTCGTGCCTGCGGCAGGGAGCACGATGAGCGCGCTGCGCATTGCGCCGGAAAGGATCGCGGCACTGACGAGGGCACAGTGGGTGGATGTTTGTTCCATGCCGACGGAGTGACTGAGCGCGCGGTGACACACCACTTTGAATATCGGAGCAAAAGCATGAACACCGTGAAAGCGGGTCTGGCCTATTTCCTCATCGTGTTCGCCATCGGCTTCGTGCTCGGAACGATCCGCACATTGTGGCTTGCGCCCATGATCGGCCCTTTCCCTGCAACGCTTATCGAATTGCCGATAATCCTCACGGCCTCATGGGTTGTCTCCGGATTGCTGATCAACCGGATGCAAATCGCGGCGGTTGACAGGGACAGGCTCATGATGGGAGCCGTGGCCTTCGGCATTCTGATGGTCGCCGAAGCCCTGCTTGGCCTTGCATTTGGCAGGTTGCTTGCAGACCAATGGTCAGCACTCCAGCAGCCTGCCGGTCTTGCCGGACTTGCCGGACAGGCGCTCTTCGGTTTGATTCCGTGGATCCGGCTGAAAATGGCAAACGCCTCGCTGGAAACGTAAGCGCATCCACAAAAGAACTTTCACGCGGCCCTCTTGCCAAAACCGGAAGACGGGATCATCTTTGATGTGTGTTCAACAGATGAAAGGAGGTGGTCCGATGTCGAGTGATTGCAAGGGCCTGAAACTGTCCGGTGTGGCGCGTATCCGTTGGGAGCAGCCTTTCATCTGATAACGGTCATGCAGTGAGCCAAAATGCTCACACGGGCGGACCGGCCCTTAAAAATCGCGAAGCCGCCAATATGAAGAGATTGGCGGCTTTCGGTTTTTTTAATCTGGTTGAGCTCTCAATTGACCAGCGACACCCGTTCTTCGCGCTTGGCGATTTCCTTGAATGCGTCAATCAGCGCCTTGCGGGTTTCGGCACGGAAAAACGTGGTCTTGCCCGGCTCAGGAACTGTAGCGCAATCCTTGAGCGTCTTGATTGCCTCAGCACGCTCTGTGGGATCATTAATTCCATCGAAATCAAAACCTATGGTAAAAATTTTGACACCAGAGGCCTTGATCGCATCGCAGTAGCCCATCGCGTAACGGCCAGACATCTGAGTAATACCAGCGTGCATCGGAGCAGGTGCACCAGCTGCGAACTGCGTATTGAATTTGCCGTCAGTCATGACGATAAGAAACTTCTCGGTATTCGCTGTGCCATAGTCGGCTGGCGCGGAAGCAGCTGGAAGCGCTGATTTCCAGTTTGGTGAAAGCATGTATGCGCCCCACTGAATCCCGATGTGGCCGGCAGTCAGGCCATCGGCAGCAAGGCTGTTAATCGTTGCATTCAGCTTAGCGTTGTCACGCGTCAACGGTTGTAGTTCGGCTTTCGGGCATACCCAGTTGAGATTGCGTGGGCTCCCAATCTCGTCTGCCCTTGTAACTTTTGCTGTGACCGGAGAGACGTCATCAAACATGTGCGCGCCACGGCGCTCGGTCGCGCATTTGTCTCTGGTTGGCAGCACGCCACGCGGATCGCGAACCGTCGAGGAAAGCACACCGGAATTCACCGCGGCTGAATAGGGCACGATCGCAACGCGCGCATTGTCCGTGCCGTTGTTGATAAAGGCGTCAACTGCCGCTTTGGCAGCAACTTTCAGGTCATCGATTTTTCTTGTGCTCTCGCCCTTGTTCGCATCACCCATTGAGCCGGTGACATCAAGAACCATCGACACCTCAACTTTGCGCTCGGCATAGGCCACCGCGGACTTGACCGATAGCGTCTGCGTTGGCGATGTCCGGAACACCGGGAAATAGACCTTGTAATTGGTGGTCGCGGTGGCGGAGATGGCGTTGGTGGCGGTGTTGAGCTTGAAGCTGGAAAGCGTCGTGGCTGCCGGATTGACGCGGCCTGCATTCAGGTTGGCCGCGAGGAACTGCTCGACCTTTGCCTTCGCGTTTGCCTCTGAAACCTTGCCCCGGGAAATTTCGCGTGCCGTGGACAGGAGCGCTGAATCCAGCGCCGCCCTCAGGTTTGTCTTGACGTTGAGCGTTTGCGAGAAATCGATCGCAAGACCTGCGCCCATCATTACGACGGAGGCTGTCAGCGCGAACGTCATTGCAAAATTGCCGCTGCGGTCGCTGGCGAAGCGGGT
This sequence comes from Phyllobacteriaceae bacterium, assembly GCA_031370195.1. Taxonomy (GTDB): domain Bacteria; phylum Pseudomonadota; class Alphaproteobacteria; order Rhizobiales; family Rhizobiaceae; genus JANMEX01. The sequence continues at coordinate 535 of JANMQE010000193.1, read as the reverse complement.
GACGGTGTTTTTGAGGGACTTGAGGCTGATCATCACTGTGTCTCCGGATGGAACGGCGGGGGCCGTCGTTGGGAAACACAGTGCGAAAAGCCTGCCAGTCAGGCGGAAATTTGATTTGGATTCGGCAAATTATTGAAATGATAGATGTTCAGGACTTTTTAACCTTAACTGCCGGTAAAGATTTCCGGGCAATTTTGGAAATGTTTACAGTCTGTTGACCATGTATGGGCGGGTGCAAAGGCGAGAGATTGGCGCTGTGTCATTTTGGAACAACGTGGATTGGTGCAATCGATCACAAGGTGACTAAAAATCGCACGCAATGCCGCGCACTTCCCAATCTCCGTAACGGACCGGGTCTTCGCCGCCGCGCCCGCCGAGCTCGCGCGTCTTTGCCTCTGCTTTAGTCGCAGCGCGCCTTGCTTCGGCTTCGGCAAGCGCCTGCTTGGCCATTTCACTCAGCTGTTTGGGCTGAGGCAGCGCATTTTCAGGTTCCGTCATCGAGATATTCCTGCCATCCGATTGAAAGGCCACAATT
>JANMQE010000168.1:0-2112 GCA_031370195.1 Phyllobacteriaceae bacterium | reverse complement strand
GATGTCGTCAGCCTCGACTTTGAAGACCATCCGTTTGAGGTGCAAAAGTTCGACAAGCCTTGCGCGCTGTGCGGGGCGGAGCAGGTCTATCTCGATGAAGTGGTGCTCGATGACAAAGGTGGGCGCATGTTCGTCTGTTCGGACACCGACCATTGCGAAACCCGCCGCACCAATGGCCATCGCGGCGAAATGCATGGCGATTTGCCGGAGGCGGCCGAATGACTGCCCACGTCAAACCCGAAACACTCGATATCGCCAGCCTGCCGCTGCTCAGCGTCCGCAACCTAAGCAAATATTATGGAACGCGCATCGGCTGCAAGGACGTGTCATTCGACCTGTGGCCTGGTGAAGTGCTGGCAGTTGTCGGCGAATCCGGTTCGGGAAAGACAACGCTCCTCAATTGCATCGCCGCGCATTTGCCCATGACGTCCGGCTCCGTCTGCTACAGGATGCGCGACGGCATTGCCCGCGAACTGGGCGCGATGTCGGAAGCGGATTTGCGCTACCTGATGCGCACCGATTGGGGATTTGTCCACCAGAACCCGGCTGACGGTTTGCGCATGACCGTGTCGGCTGGCGCCAATGTTGGCGAACGGTTGATGGCCATCGGCGAGCGCCATTACGGCAAATTGCGTGGCACGGCCATTGACTGGCTGTCACGCGTCGAGATTGACGAAAGCCGGGTCGATGACCAGCCGCGCGCCTTTTCCGGCGGTATGCGCCAGCGCCTGCAAATTGCCCGCAATCTGGTGACGGCGCCGCGCCTGATCTTCATGGATGAACCGACCGGCGGCCTGGACGTATCCGTGCAGGCAAGGCTGCTCGACCTGTTGCGCGGCCTTGTTCATGACCTTGGCCTGTCCGCCATTGTTGTCACGCATGACCTAGCGGTAGCGCGACTTCTATCCCAGCGCATGATGGTGATGAAGGACGGCGAAGTCATTGAGCAGGGTCTGACCGACCGGGTGCTTGATGACCCGCACCAGCCCTACACCCAGCTTCTCGTTTCCTCCATCCTGCAGGTCTGAACCATGCTCCATCCGTTGGAAGTGCGCGCCCTTGCCAAATCCTTCACCATGCATTTGCGCGGCGGACTGCGCCTTGATGTGGTCAGTGACGTGAACTTCTCTCTTGAGCGCGGAAAATGCACCGTGCTCGGCGGTCCATCAGGGATTGGAAAGAGTTCGATCCTGAAAATGCTTTATGGCAACTATTCGGTGGATGCCGGGCAAATCCTCGTCAGCCATCAAGGCGCGATTGTCGATCTCGCCATCGCAGATCCGCGACGTGTTATTGACGTGCGCCGCGAAACACTCGGCTATGTCAGCCAGTTCTTGCGCACGGTTCCGCGCGTTTCTGCCTTGGATGTTGTCGCCGAGCCACTCATGGCGCGCGGCACCAGCCAAACAGAAGCGCGCGGACGTGCTGCCGGATTGCTTGCGCTCCTCAACATGCCGAAGGAGCTTTGGTCACTGCCGCCTGCGACATTTTCCGGCGGAGAACAGCAACGGGTCAACATAGCGCGCGGTTTCATCACCGATCATTCGATCCTGCTGCTGGACGAGCCAACCGCATCCCTCGATGCCGCCAACCGCAAAGTTGTTGTCGAACTCATTTCGGCAAAGAAGGCGCTCGGCGTCGCTCTTTTGGGCATTTGCCATGATCGGGACGTGCGCGAGGCGGTTGCCGACAGGGTGATTGACGTTTCCGCCTTTTCACCGCGCCGGGCTGCTGCATGACAAGACTGTCAGAGCAGCCGCTGATCCACGAAAGCGCGAAAGTCACCGATTGCGTTATTGGCCGCTACACGGAAGTTGCCGAACGAACCCGAATGGGCGAGGTCACATTTGGCGACTATTCCTACATCATGGAAGACGGCTCGGTTTGGTGCGCCGCAATCGGCAAGTTTGCCAATATCGCATCGGCAGTTCGCATCAATGCGACCAACCATCCGGTGTGGCGCCCGACACTTCATCACTTCACCTACCGCGCGGCGGACTACTGGCCGGATGGGGACATGGACAACGAGTTTGTCACATGGCGACGCAACAACAGGGTCGTCATCGGTCACGACGTGTGGATCGGCCATGGCGCGACCATTTTGCCCGGCGT
>JANMQE010000130.1:0-3122 GCA_031370195.1 Phyllobacteriaceae bacterium | reverse complement strand
CCAACCCGCATCTCAATCTTCCGCCCCGGCCTTCCACCCGGCTGGCGGCAGCGGTCCATACATGATGTCGATGATGTGCTGAGAGAATGCCACGGCCTCGCGCTTCATGCGGTGAACGGGCCGGACACGGGGTGAGCGCCTTTAGCTGCATTTTTGGCAAGTTTGAAAAGGGTGGTTTTGAGCAAAACCGCCGCGCGATTCGTCAGCGTCGGGAAATTCCCGACGACCCAGACTTGCTTGCGTTGCACAGAAATTCCGGCTCCGCGGTGCATCTCGAAATAGCCAAAAATAGTGATGTTTTCAAAGAAAATTCACGCCGCATCACCGCTATGCCCTCACGTGCCTGCCACGTTGAAAATATGATTGTCCCAAGCCTGCTGATAACGCCGCTGGTCCAAAAAACCATCTTCAGTGGACCGGATAAAGCCCGCGCCCCTGCCCGCGATACCACACACTTCGGGGACACTTTCTTGTGCGGAGATAGACCCGGTCGCAGCATCGACAACAAGCAGCGTTCCGCCGGTCGGGGAGGTAAACGCGATGTGTTTGCCATCGCCGGACGCTGCCACCGAGCCGACATAGTTTTTCATCGCGCCAAGCGCTTGTCGAGGCAGTTCAATGAATTCCAAACCGTCGTCTTTTCCACAGCGCGCAATCAAGGGTGCCAATTCTGTTTCCGCACCCTCATGCTGCGCGCCAATCCAAATCCGGCCATTCTCGTCCGCCGCCATATGGCGCAGCGAAAGCCGCTGCCAGTCGTTTGGCGTTTCGTGCCTCGCAGCAATGTTGCCGTCTTTCAGATCAATCAGGCAGATGTTGGAGCGCATTGTGTCGAGGTTCAGCTTGGTCTTGCCGGTCGAAGGGTGGGTCACAATCCCGCCATTGGCCACCCAAAGTCCATTGCCGTCGGCAGTCAGCAGCATTTCATGCGGCCCGATCCCGCCGGAAGCAAATTCGCCAATCCGGCGAAAACCATTCGCCGGTTCATAGAGACCGATGATGCCGGCATCATTCCCGAAATCATTCTCTGTCGCACACAGAATTTTGCCATCAACAGAAAACGCGCCGTGGCCATAGAAGTGGCGGTTTTCAGGACACGAAAATGCGACAGGTTGGGATGTGGCATCGGCGCGGAATGCATAACCGAAATTGCCCGGTGCCCGTGCAAAAGCAACGCTCCATCCGCTCACTGGCGACGTTGTAAACCCGTGGCCGCGCCCGGTCAGCCGGTGTTCGGTCAGCATTGCGCCATTCTCACTCACCAACGCGAATCCGTGACTGCCATCAGGTTTTTGAAATGCGGCGGCATAAAGCGCTTCAGTGAGCGAGATCGCAAAAGCCTGCCGGTCAGTCAGCGCAATCGCAAATGTGAGACCTGCGGCCTTCAAGAAACTGCGGCGATCAAACAAGAAGTTGCGCGCCATCTAATCGCCATCGGCGAAGGAGAAGCCAGCAGCAAGGCCGGTTGCAATGGCAAAATCCTGATCAAACCGGTGAATGAGATCGCCCACTGTTGCATGCAAAAAGATCAGCTTTTTGCGAGCCTTTTCATCCGCAAGCAGCGTTTCGACCGGCATATCGAGCGCCTTTGCAGCGTTGATCGCCACCTTGAAATCAAAACGGATACTATCGGCAACGTAAGCCTCATCCTGTGGCAATGCCGCATCGAGGCCGGAAGCCGCAAAAATGCGCTCCAGTGCGGCAAGGTTTTCCACAACCGTGCGCATCGTGTTTTGCGAGCGCCAAAAAAGCGCAGACTTCGGTCTGTCCTTGCGGTCCTTCACATCAAGAAACGCACCAATCCGCACATCGCGCACCAGTTCCAGTCCATGAATAACCGTGCCAAGCACAAGATTCATCGCCTCTCGGTCATTGTCGGCAAACGGATTGTCAGCACCGTGGCTGTTCCAAGCTTTGTCGACTGCGCCGTCTTTTGTCCAGGCGCTGGCGAGATCGGCAGCCATCGAGTGGATATTCTGCGAAACGGCAAGTCCATAACGGCAACGGAAATTTCCCTCCGGGGAGTTAAGCGTCTGGGCATCTGCTCCAGAAAGGACATAATCCAGTGCGCCCAAGCCCTGCATTGCCACGCTCTTTTTCGCCAGCGAGGCGGCATCCAGCACCGTGCTGTCGGCACTGACAAGTGCCGCCTGAATCTGCTTCAAGCCTGTGCCCTTGCGGTCAGGAAAAAACAGGATTCGCTCAAGCCGGTTGCTTTCCATCACCGGTCCGCTTCGCAGCATTTCGGCGTTGGCCCAAGCTATGACCGATTGCGAAAACGCATCGTTGGCAGCCTCACCTGCCGCGACGGATGGCGCAGCGCAAAGGGTGTTCATCGCTGTTTCCATGGCATTCGCCTTGGCAGCAAAGTTGGCATAGGCCGGGCGGATGAAGCCGTCGGCCATTCCCAGCATGACCTTATCGAGATCAAATGCAGCGTTGGCGGCATGCCCCGATACAAGCAGTGCGAGTGCCGAAAATGCAGTGCAGAGGAATTTCATTACAACGACTCCAGATATGCAATCAGTGCTGCGCGATCGCTCTTCGTCAGTTCGGCAAAGCGGTCGCGCGATGCCTGCCCTTCGCCGCCATGCCAAAGGATTGCTTCGTCCAAGTTGCGCGCCCGTCCGTCATGCAGGAAAAAACTGTGGCCGGAAACAGTTTTTGTCAGACCAATCCCCCAAAGCGGCGGCGTGCGCCATTCGCGCCCGTCCGCAAGCCCGACCGGCTGGCCGTCCGCAAGGCCTTCGCCCATGTCATGCAGCAACAGGTCGGTATGCGGCCAGATCAGTTGGAACGCATGAACCTTGTCCTTGGCGTCGCGGCGCGTCACAAACTTCGGCGTATGGCACGACGCGCAGCCGGAATTGTAAAACAGCTGTTTGCCCTTCAGCACCGTCGCATCGCCCTCATTGCGGCGCGCCGGAACGGCGAGATTCTCGGCGTAAAATGTCACCAAATCCAACACCGGATCAGGCGCTTCAGTCTGGCCGAGCCGGTCTTGAACACCATTGGCAACCGCAAGACATTCGACTTGGCTTGCCGTGCAATCCCCTGCATGGTTCGGAGCATCAGGGTTGGATATTCCAATATCACCCTCAAACGCGCTGGCAGTCTGCTGG
>JANMQE010000121.1:0-3459 GCA_031370195.1 Phyllobacteriaceae bacterium | reverse complement strand
TGCGGGTGATTGCGAGCGGCCAGTCCAAGGTGTTCGTGTCTCCGTTGTTGAACAAAGCATGAACATAGATGTTGCCAAGAATCAAGTCCAATTTTGCATTCTGTGTCTTTTTGACTCATCCCGAGGCCTTTGCGCAAGGCGCCCCCTTCTGTCCTGTGACCAGCCGATGGATGGGTAACAGATTGAACCGGATACATGGGTTACAGTTCTCCCCTTGTTTGGGCCGCAGCGGGCCGGGCCGTACGGCCCGGGCTGCTGCCAGAGCCGACGGAGAGGGGACTGCTGCCGCGATCGACACCGTGCAACATTGCAAACATCACCGCTACGATCTTGCGGAGTGCTTCTGCGTTGCGTTCGATTGCCCTGTTCCAGTCCATGGAACCTGCCCTGTGCGCGCCGGGATTGACGCAGGGACATTATAGGGTTGGGTTTTTGGGAGGGGGATAGATGTTTTTTGGCGTTCGCTGAATTGCGGAGACAGTGCAGCCAATTGCTGTGACGTTGTTGGATTATCGGCGGGTGTTGTGCATGGCAATTGGCTGCACAGTCACCGCAATTCCCAATTGCTGTGACGTGGCTGGATTATTGGCGGGTGTTGTGGATGGCAATTGGCTGCACAGTCACCATAATTCTAAGTCAAATGCCGCAGATGCCTTTGCTCACATGTTGATCGCACGGCACATTTGAAATTTTCATGGACCAGTCTTGTTCACCGTGGCGCTGCAATGGTTTTGCCTGACGCGTCGAAAAAGGTTCGCTTTTTTGGGTCAGCAGTCACATGGACGGTCTCGCCGGTTTCATATGCCGACTCACCATTTTCGCGGACGGTGACCAATCCCGCGCCTTCAAAATCGAGATAGATGTTGGAGTCTGCGCCGAGATGTTCGACGTGGACGACCTTGCCTTTCCAGTCGCCTTTTTTGCGGTCGAGGATCAGATGCTCCGGACGGACGCCCAGAGTGGCTGCTCCTGATATGCCGATCTTGGCGGCGTCGATGAAGTTCATTTGCGGAGAGCCGATGAAGCCGGCGACGAATTTGTTTGCCGGCTTGTTGTAGAGTTCCATCGGCGAGCCGACCTGTTCGATGGTGCCGCCGTTCAGCACCACGATACGGTCTGCCAGCGTCATGGCTTCGACCTGATCATGGGTGACGTAGATCATGGTTGCCCCTAGCTCACGGTGGAGGCGGGCGATTTCGAGGCGGGTGTTGACGCGCAGCGCGGCGTCGAGATTGGACAGTGGCTCGTCGAAGAGGAAGAGTTTGGGCTCGCGCACCAGAGCACGGCCGATCGCGACGCGCTGGCGCTGGCCGCCGGAGAGTTCGGCCGGGCGGCGGGCGAGATAGTCTCCGAGCGACAGCATGGCCGACGCCTTGGTGACACGGGCTTCGACTTCCGTGGCAGGAGCGCCAGCCTGCTTGATGCCGAGGGCCATATTGTCCTTGACGGTGAGGTGCGGATAGAGCGCGTAGGTCTGGAAGACCATGGCAATGCCGCGCTTGGCGGGGGGCGCGAGGGACACGTCTTCGCCGTCGATCAGCACTTTGCCTTCGGACTTGTCCTCAAGACCGGCGATGATGCGCAGCAGCGTGGACTTGCCGCAGCCGGACGGGCCGACGAAAATGACGAACTCGCCGTGTTTGACCTCAAGGTCGATGCCCTTGAGCACCTCGATCGCGCCGAAATTCTTGCGGATGTTCTGGAGTGTGAGGGAACCCAAGGTGTGGTCCTTTCAAAGATCAACTGGCTTGCCGGAGCGGATGCTTTCGTCGGCGGCGATGCAGATGCGCAAACTCTGGACCGCGTCTTCCATGTGGCGGGTCAGGTCGAGATCCTCGCGGATGGCTTTGAGCATGAAGGCCTGCTCGCGGGCGCAGAGCTTGTCGTGTCCGGGCTCGTCGGCCATGGAGAGATTCTCGTCCGGACTGGCGAATTTTCCGTCCGGACCGATATTTGCGCGATGGATGCGGATCGAGTTGGTCTTCGTGTGGGTATCGTGATCATCGGACTTGGCGCCCTCGGTCATGACAATCGAGACGCAGCCGTTGGGCGAGATGATGTCTTTGACGAAGAAGGCGGTCTCCGACATCATCGGTCCCCAGCCAGCTTCGTACCAGCCGATGGAGCCATCATCGAACAGGACTTGCAGGTGGCCGTAATTGTACATGTCCGGCGCGATTTCGTTGGAGAGCCTGAGGCCCATGCCACGTACTTGGGTGGGCTTGGCGTCGGTGATCTGGCACATGACATCGAGATAGTGGACGCCGCAATCGACGAGTGGCGATGTGGTCTTCATCAGCTGCTTGTGCGTTTCCCACTTTTCGCCGGAGGATTGCTGGTTGAGGTTCATGCGGAAGACGTAGGGACCGCCGAGCGCGCGGGCCTCGGCGATCAGCCTGATCCATGACGGGTGATGGCGCAGGATGTAGCCGATGACGAGCTTGCGGTTGTTGGCCTTGGCGCAGGCGACGACGCGCATGGCGTCAGCGACTGTTGTTGCCATTGGCTTTTCGAGAAACACATGTGCCCCGGCTTCCAACGCGGTGATGGCGAAATCGGCGTGACTGTCGGAGTAGGTGTTGATCGAGCAGAGGTCGGGCTTGGTTTCGGCCAGAGCTGCCTTGAACTCCGGCAGGAGCGGGTAGGCGTCTAGCGCTGAGTCCATGCGCGGCTTGGAGCGGTTGACGAGGGCTGCGATCTCGAAGCCCGGATTGTTGTGGTAGGCAAGCGCATGGCTGCGGCCCATGTTGCCGAGACCGGCCACGAGAACTCTAACTGGTGCTTGGGCGGCGCTCATTTGACGGCTCCTGCGGTGATGCCGCGGATGAGCTGGCGCGAGAAGATGGCGTAGAGAACCAGCACCGGCAGGATGGCGAGCGACAGGGCCGAGAGCACCGCATTCCAGTTGGTGACGAACTGGCCGATGAACACCTGCGCGCCGAGGGTGACGGTTTTGACCTCTTCGGCGGGAGCCAGGATCAGCGGGAACCAGAGATCATTCCAGATCGGGATCATGGAAAAGACGGCAACTGTCGCCATGGCAGGGCGGACAAGCGGCAGGACGAGCTTGAAGAAGATGGCATACTCAGAGAGGCCATCGATGCGGCCGGCGTTTTTAAGGTCGGCAGAAACCTGCGCCATGAATTCGGACAGGATGAAGACCGCCAACGGCAGGCCCTGCGCGGTGTAGACGAGGATCAGCGCGGTGAGCGTGTTGACGAGGCCTGAAGCGACCATAAGTTGCAAGATGGCGACTGTGCCGAGGCGGATCGGGATCATGATGCCAAGGGCCAGATACAGGCCCATCAAAAGATTACCCTTGAACCTGTATTCGCTGAGCGCGAAGGCCGCCATGGCGCCGAAGAACAGCACAAAGAACAGGGACGCCACCGTGACGACCATCGAATTCTGGAAATAGTGGAAAAAGTCGCCCTGCTTCAACACGGTCTGATACCCGAT
>JANMQE010000090.1:0-4329 GCA_031370195.1 Phyllobacteriaceae bacterium | reverse complement strand
CGCCATGGTGGCGGCGACACATTCGGCTGGGCAAAGCGCCCGGGCTTCAATCCGTTCAAGGCCCTTGCGGTCGTTGGCGGTCTCCTCGTCTTTCCGCCGATTGGCATTGCAGCGCTTGTGTACTTCATCTGGAATGAGCGTCGTTACAATCATGGTGGTGAAGGTTCTGGCAGGCGCGGGTTTCAGGGGCGTCACGGTTGTGGCCGTGGACGCGGCATGGGGCGGTCGGGCAATGTCGCCTTTGACGAGCATCGCGCCAAGGTTCTGAACGAGCTTGAGGAAGAGCGCCGGGCATTCGACGAACACCGCGCCGAGCAGCGGCGCAATCGCGACCAGGACGCGTTCGATGCTTTCCAAGCCGGACGAGCCAAGACAGGCCAAGAGACTGCCGATGACGCTGCATAGGCGTTTATAAGCTGAATGAACAACAGCCCTGTGCCGGACCGCTGGCGCAGGGTATGTTGCGTTAAAGACAATGAGTTCATCATGACAAAAGACGATGACAAGGGCTGCGGTCCGAAATGGGGCTGGGCGCGCAAGGCGGGCGGAGCGTTTGGCGGAGAGAAGGGCTTTGGCGGACCGCCATGGATGCGTGGCGGGCCCGGTGGTGTGGGAGGCGGCAAGCCGGGGCGCATGTTTGGCCCGGGCGACCTGCGGCTGCTTCTGTTGGCATTGATCGCTGACAAACCGAGCCATGGATACGACCTTATCCGCACCATCGAAGCCAAATTTGGTGGCAGCTATGCGCCAAGCGCAGGCGCCATCTATCCGACGCTGACGTTGCTCGAAGAGCAGGAATTGATCGAAAGCGAGGCAACCAGCGGCGCAAAGAAATCCTATACGGCGACCCTTGCCGGGCGGCAGTTTCTTGCCGCCAATTCCGATCAGGTCCAAGCCCTGATGTCGCGCATCGACATCATGGCGGGCGGCAAGGAAGCTGAGCCGGCGCCCTACAGCGTGCTGCATGCGGTGATGACCTTGCGCCATGCGATCATGGCGAAAGGCGGCGGCGGGACTGATGCGGAGAGCGAACGAGTGCGCTCAATATTGGAGAAAGCGGCGCGGGATGTGATGGATGCGAAAGCCAAGTAGTTACTCGTCCGGCAGGCTCGCCACATCAATGCCGGCCAGCTCCGCCGCGAGCATCCGCTGCGCGCCGGACCTTGCAAAGCGGAGCAGCAGGGCCTTGCGGCTGGCGGCGACGAGCGGGTGGTGAGGCGCTTCGCGCAGCATCTCGGCACCATAACCGTCGGAGACCATAAAGCCGCACTCTTGCGGGAAGATACTGACGGGCACATCGGGCAGAGTTGCGAAAAACAAGCGGTCGCAATAAGCGCGGTATTGCGGCCATTTGCGGTCCACTTGCATATCCTGAATGGATGATTTGATCTCCACAATCCAGAACTCGCCCTTGGCAGTCAGTGCGACCAGATCAGCGCGACGCCCTGTTGCCAGCGTCACTTCCGGCAGCATCGTATGGCCCATGTCGATGAACAGCCGCTGCACGCCGCGTCGCACGGCAAGCGCCCGCTGCGACTGGCGGCCGTCTTCGATCGGGTTGGTCTTGCCGAGATTGATGATGGGCATGTGCGCATCATCGCTGATTCCCGGACAAAACAAAACCGCCGGAGTTGCCTCCGGCGGTTTGCATTGAATGATAGTGTTCAGATCAATACGGGCAGGCGTTGTCGGCCATGAAATCATGGACCTGCACAGTTCCAGCGATGATGTCAGCCTTGGCCTTTTCGACCGCTGCTGTCATTTCTGGTGTGATCATCGCCTTGTTGTTGTCATCGACGGCATAATCAACGCCGCCTTCCTTGAGACCGAGCGCGACAATGCCTCCGGAGAATTTGCCACCCTGCGCATCCGCGAAGGCGCTGTAGACGGCGACGTCCACGCGCTTGAGCATAGAGGTCAGAACCGTTCCCGGCTGAATGCCGTTCTGGTTTGAATCGACGCCGATAGCCATCTTGCCGGCATCCTTGGCAGCCTGAAGCACACCAAGACCGGTCTGGCCGGCGGCAGCGAACACCACGTCCGCACCACGGTCAAACTGTGACTTGGCAAGTTCGCCGCCCTTGACGGGGTCGTTCCATGCCGCGCCGGTGTCGCCGGTCATGTTCATGAACACTTCGCCGTCGGCCTTGACCGACTTGAAGCCGCCTGCATAGCCGCAGCCGAACTTGGAAATCAGCGGAATGTCCATGCCGCCGACGAAGCCGCCCTTGCCGGTCTTGGACGCCATGGCTGCCAGAACGCCCACCAGATATGAGCCTTCATTTTCCTTGAACACGACGGAGCGCACGTTTGGCTTGTCAACAACCATGTCAACGATGACGAAATTGGTCTTCGGGAATTCATCAGCCAGCTTGGTGATGGCATCGGCGTTGGCAAAACCGATGGCGACGACCGGATTGGCACCGCTTTCGGCAAACTTGCGCAGGCCCTGTTCGCGCTGATCGGCATTCTGGATTTCAAATTCCATATAGGCCTTGCCGGATTCGGCCTTCCACTTTTCCGCGCCATTGTAGGCTGACTCGTTGAAAGACTTGTCGAACTTGCCGCCAAGATCGAATTGAACGGCCGGTTCGCCTTCAGCAAATGCAGCAAAACCTGACACTGTCAGTGCTGTTGCAGCCAGAAAGCCTGTGAGAATTTTTTTCATGATGTCCAACCCTGTTGGTTTTTAATTTTTTGACGGCAGCGCAGCAAAATCTACCCATGCCTCGCCGCCAGCAGGAGGGTTCATCCCTCCCGGCCAACGGGAATGTTGCACGCCGCAAGACAAATATCACCATGAATCTTTGACCTTGCGGACAAATTTTGGCGGACAAATTTTGCGGCAGTGTTGAAGCGTTCGCAGATTCATTCTCAGGCGAGCGCCGGTGCCGGACAGGCAACCCCGGTGCCGCGCATGTTGCAATAGCCGTCGGGATTTTTCGCCAGATACTGCTGGTGAGGCTCATCCGCGAAGTAGAAGACCTGACTGTTACGGATTTCAGTGGTGATCTTGTCGCGGCCTGCGGCACGCAATGCGGCTTGATAGGCATCACGGGATTTGATTGCTGCTGGCAACTGTTCAGGCGTCTGCGGATAAATGCCGGAGCGGTAGGCGGTGCCGATGTCATTGCCTTGGCGCATGCCTTGCGTCGGGTCATGCGCCTCCCAGAAGATTGCGAGAAGGCTCTCAAACGAGATGATATTTGGATCAAACACAACCAGCACCGCCTCCGTATGGCCGGTGAGGCCGGTGCAGGATTCCTGATAGGTCGGATTGGGTGTCTGCCCGCCGGCAAAGCCTGCTGCGGTGACCCAGACGCCCGGCGTCTGCCAGAACAGCCGCTCGGCACCCCAATAGCAGCCGAGCGCCAGCACGGCGGTTTCAAACCCGTCCGGATATGGGCCCCTCAGCGGGCGGCCGCTGACGGCATGATTGCGCGCTGTCGGCAGCGCCGTAGCCCTGCCCTTCAGCGCCTCGCCCGGCCCCGGCAGCTTCATCTTCTTGTTGAACATGTCGATGAGATACATGGACGCCCCGATCTGTGGTGCCGCATTCAGCGGGCGGCAAAATTGCCATAAGGGTTTTCGCGTTTTGCGCCAATGGCATAGAAAATGGCAGCAAAGACGGCGAACACCGCTGCGGCCGGCATGGCCAGCAAGAACAGGAATGCCGGATCATTCAAAACCACCGGCAGCCGCGTCTGGATAAACGTCTGCACTGCATTGAGACTGTTAGGCGCAAGCTCGGTCCAGCCCTTGCCGAGCGAGGTGAGCACAAATTTGGAGGCGGCGATGCTGCGTGATGTGTCCACCACCGCGGCAATCACAGCGACGGCCAAAAAGATGAGCGCAAGGAACCGGAAGATGAAACGTATCAAGGGCAATCCCTTTCCAAGGCGCTTCGTATGCTGGCGCCCACGGCAAAGGATAGGACTTTGCGGCGCAAACGGCAATCATCCAGGCGGCTATTTGGCCTTAAGGTGAATGCGAACATTTCGCCGAATATGCAGTTGAACCTTGGCACTTTCCCGTTATAAGGAGCGCGCTTTCAAGGCGGCAGCAGATTTTGCCAACCGGAAGGTGAACCGCCCGGATAGTTCCAGCCGGGCGACATGGTGCGGACAGGTGGCCGAGTGGTTTAAGGCGCACGCCTGGAAAGTGTGTGTACGTTAATAGCGTACCGCGGGTTCGAATCCCGCCCTGTCCGCCAGCCAGTTTCCGGCGAATCGATGCCCGATCATGGAACACCCCCCCCCGGCCAACGCCGAGTCCCTGCACCATCACCGCCGGAAGATTTTCGGGCGTGATCCGCATGAAGATCATCGC
>JANMQE010000070.1:0-10049 GCA_031370195.1 Phyllobacteriaceae bacterium | reverse complement strand
CGCTCGATGGCTCCGGGTGCGGCGCGTTGGCCGGAGGAGATTTCTGCGCCTTCAAACGCAGGGCCGGTGGGGGAGGAGCAGGCGACCGTGCGCTTGCGGTTGCCGAGGACGATTTCGGCGTTGGTGCCGACATCGACCAAGAGCATCATGTCGTCCTGCCGGTCGGGGCCCTCGGAGAGGGTTGCGGCGGCGGCGTCTGCACCGACGTGGCCGGCGATGCAGGGCACGATGTAAAGCCGCGCGCCTTCATTGAGCGGGATGCCCATGTCGGATGTCTTGCCCTTGACCGCGCCGGAGACGGCGAGCGCGAAGGGTGCGCCGCCGAGCTCGGTCGGGTCGATGCCCAAAAAGAAATGGTGCATGACCGGATTGCCGACGAATACCGCATCGAGAATGTCAGTGCGCTTGACGTTGCCTTGCTCGCAGACCTGATCGACCAGCGCGTTGATCGCATCGCGCACGGCCTTGGTGATAGCGTCCGCACCGCCCGGATTCATCATCACGTAGGAGACGCGGCTCATCAAATCTTCGCCGAAGCGGATCTGCGGGTTTTGCATTCCGACTGAGGCTGCAACGCGGCCTGAGAGGAGCGAGACGAGGTTCATGGCAATCGTGGTCGAGCCGATGTCGCAGGCGATGCCATAGGCCTCATTGTGCAGGCCGGGCCACAGCGCGATGATGCGAGGGGTCTCGGTCTCTTCGTCCTTGTGAATCGCAGCCGTGACGCCCCATTTGCCTTTGCGCAGGATGTTCTGCACTTGCGGCAACAGGTAGAAGTCCACGTCCAACTTCTTGTAACCCCAGTCTTTTTGCAGCGCGACGATCAGGCGGTCCATGTCGCCGAGCGGCTTGTGCATGTCTGGTTCTTCTACCTCGACATAGCAAAGATGCACTGACGGATTGCGGGCAATGACGCGGTCGCCGACGGCTTTGCGGATGACTTGCGCGTTGACGACTGTGTCTTGCGGCACATCGATGACGAGGTCACCTTCGATGGTGGCGGAGCAGGAGAGGCGGCGGTTTGGCGCGATCTCGCGCACTTCGGCATAGCGCAGCTCCTTGGGGCCGCGCTCTGAAATATGGTCGTTGGACGAGACGATCTTGTGCTTTGCAAAATTGCCTTCCTGCACCTCGACCTGACAGCGCCCGCATGTCGCCCGCCCGCCGCAGACGCTTTCAACGTAGACGCCAAGCTGACGCGCGGCCTCGAGCACGGCGGTGCCTTTGGGAAAGCGGCCGCGCTTGCCGGAGGGCATGAAGAGGACGAGGGGATCGGTGCTGGTCATTTCGTTCTCACATCATCATTTTCGCGGTCGTGCGCGCAAAATAGACAAGCGAAACCAGGAGGGCGAGCGCGACGACCGGCACAAGGATTTCCACCCAAACGCGCGTCTTGCGAGGGGCATGAAGATCAATACTGCGCAGATCATAATAGACCGACACGATGAAAACCAGCGCGAGATAGAGCGTGCAAAAGCCGATCAACATGGAGATGAGCTCATTTTGCACACGCGTTGAAGGATTGGACGAAGCGACCTCCCACAGGCCGAAGGCGGCTCCGGCACCGATGCCGACACGAAGCGCCATGGCGAAATAGTCGGATATCCGCTTGGCGTATTCAAAGGCGTGATTGGGTTTTTCCGTCATCAGTTACCTTTGGACGAGTGGATGCGAATGGTGGAGGGGGGCGCCTGGCGCTGAGATATCCGCCGGTCTCACTTTGAAAGCCTCTTCACATTCGCCTTCACGCGCCGTCTCGCCGGTTTGAGCGCGGCTGTGGCAATTGCGTCGGCGGCCTTCATGGGCTGTGGCACTTTGCCGAAGGCCATGCCGAGCCAGGCGTTCATCATCTGCTGGCCGAATTCGACGTTGGCGGCGACGAAGCCGTCTGTTGCCGCCTTGGTTTTTTCTTCGACCATGCGTTTGTCTTCGGCGTGGTCCCTGGCGGTGCGCAGCGCGTCCGGCAGCATCATGCGCGACATGCGCCGGGCGATGACCTGCGGGGCGAAGAGGGCGATGCTGGCGAGCTCGGCTTGGGTCTTTTTCATCACGCTGCACCCACGCGGGCTGAACGCCCACCGCGGCGGCCACCGGCTGCCGGGGCGGCGGTCGGCGCGGCGGGGGCGGCACCTGCAGCAGCGGGGGCGTAGTCGCGGTAGGTGCGGATCCACTGCTCGCAGGACGGGTCTGTGCCGTTCAAGACGTTTGCGGCGCGGACGGCTTCCATCTCCTGCGGGCGACAGGGATTCATGATGGCAGAGGTCATGCCTGCGCCGATGACCATGGGGATGAAACCGGCATTGATGCCGTGGCGGTGGGGCAGACCGAAGGAGATGTTCGACAGGCCGCAGGTGGTGTTGACCTTCAGCTCGTTGCGCAAGCGATAGAGGAGCGCGAACACCTGACGGCCCGCATCGCCCAGCGCGCCGATGGGCATAACGAGCGGATCGACCACAATGTCATGCGGCTTGATGCCGTAATCCATCGCGCGCTCGACGATCTTCTTGGCGACGGCAAAGCGCACGTCCGGGTCCATCGAAATGCCGGTCTCGTCGTTGGAGATGGCAACGACCGGCACGTCGTATTTCTTGCAGAGCGGCAGGATGGCTTCGAGCTTTTCCTCTTCGCCGGTCACCGAATTGACCAGCGGGCGGCCCTTGGCTACCTTCAGTGCTGCTTCAATGGCGGCGGAGACGGAACTGTCGATGGACAGCGGCACATCGACGAGGCCTTGGACGATCTGCATGGTCTGGACGAGCAGGCCCGGCTCGGTCTCATTCGGATTGACCGAGGTGACACCGGCGTTAACGTCGAGCATTGTCGCGCCCGCAGCGACCTGTTCAAGAGCGTCCCTGATGACGGTGTCGAAATTGCCGGCCTGCATCTCGGCGGCAAGTTTTTTGCGCCCTGTCGGATTGATGCGCTCGCCGATGACGCAGAAGGGCTGGTCGAAGCCGATGATGATTTCGCGGGTGGCCGAGGCGACGATGGTGCGGGTCATGCTGGTCTCCAGAAAGGATATAAAGAGTTGTTTATATGGTTATGCGAAGTGGGGCAAATGGAAATTGCTACCTGTCCACCCTTGGCGCTGCCCCTCATCCGGCCCTGGCGGGCCACCTTCTCCCCGCAAGAGGCGGGGAGAAGGACAGAAAATCAGCCACCTTCACTCCGCATGCACAGCCTTTGCGGCCATATTCTCGGGCGAGATTTCCTTGCGGTGCAGGAGGGTGTCGATGCGCTTGACCATCTCGGCCTCGTCCTGTCGTGCCTCGCGCTGCCAGGGGCGGCGGCCTTTGAGGACGCCGGATTCGTGGACGATTTCGGCGACATATTCTTCCTGCCGGTAGGCCATGACATGGACGCCGTGCACGCCCTGAATTTCCTTCGTCTCGTTGATGATGTCGATGCAGATGCGCTTGCCTTCCTCTTTCTGGTCGGCGGCACCTTCGAGACGCTTGATGATCGCGTCGGGGATATGCACTCCCGGTACATTGCTCTTCATCCAGCGCGCGGTTTTGGCCGAGGCGAGCGGGCCGACGCCGACGAGCACGTAGCATTGCTCGTCCAGCCCCATGTCGCACGAGCGTTTCATGAACTCGTGGAAGAGGGGCACGTCATAACAATATTGGCTCTGGACGAATTGCGCGCCGGCGCGGATTTTCTTGGCGAAGTGGAGCGGGCGGAAATCGAACGGCGGCACGAAGGGATTGATTGCTGCACCCAAGAACACTGGCGGCGGCGTTGTCAATTTGCGGCCGGACAGGAATTTGGCTTCATCGCGCATGATCTTGATGGTCTCGAGCAACGAGATGGAGTCAAGATCGAAGACCGGCTTTGCGCCGGGCTGGTCGCCGCCTTGGACGCCATCGCCTGTGAGGCACAGGATGTTGGCGACGCCCATTGCGGCAGCGCCGAGTACGTCGCCCTGGATCGCGATGCGGTTCTTGTCGCGGCAGGAAATTTGCATGATTGGCGCGTAACCCATGCGGGTCAAAAGTGCGCAAATGCCGACGGACGACATGTGGCAATTGGCACCGGATGCATCAACGGCGTTGATGGCATCGACCCAGCCGTCGAAGATGCGGGCGCGCTCATACACGTCTTCGGGGTTGGCGCTGTCCGGCGGGTTCAGCTCGGCAGTCACAGAGAACTCGCCGCGGCGCAGAACGCGTTCGAGACGGCCGCGCGATGAGTGGCCGGGCAGGGGGTCAAGCGGCAGGCTGGGATCCAGCGGGTTGACGTCCGGGCTCATGCGGAGGCTCCGGTCTTTTCACGCACGACGCGCAACCAAGTTGAAGTCTCTTTGATGGAATTGTCCACCGGCTTCTGCAGGTCCAAAATCTTGTCGCCGCCGTCCATGTCCCGCGAGCCTTCCCATGCCTTGACCCAGACGCAGGGCATGTCGGCAATGACCTCGCAATTGCCGTTGGCGCGCACGCCGCCGCACGGGCCGTTGCGCAATTGCTTGGGGCAGTTCATCGAGCAGGACATGCCGGTGGACGACAGTGCGCACTTGCCGCACATGCGGCAGTCAAACAGTGCGCCTTTGACGCCGCGCTCCAGCGCCGCCATCGGCTTTTCCAACCGTTCGTGGCCGATCATTGTGAACAATGGCGCGGCGAGCAGGAGTGTCTTCTCAAAGCCATTGTAGAACTTTTCAAGGAGCCTTGAATGGCGGATCGACCAGTATTTCATGGTCAACATCCGGCGACGCCTGCCGTCTGCGGCAAAGCGTACGGGGCCGATCTCCGGCTTCGGTCCCGGCTTTTTTGCGACAGCCGACTTGGCTGCAACCAGATTGGCCGTCGTCTCAACCATTGGCGCGGCCTTCCGCCTTGACCAATTCCACCAGCCGGTCGTGAGTGAACTCCGCTTCAATGGAGGCGAATGCCTTGTCGGCTTCTGCTTCCAACTCGTCCGACACGGGGGATGGATCAGCGCGCCGCCATTCGGCAAGGTAGGCGTCCGCATCCTTCGCGCCGATGCGCATGGCGCACATGTCTATTGCTTCCGTGAAGCGGATGGGCAACTCGCGCTTGGCTGTCTGACGGCCTTTTTTGACGATGATTTGCGCCGGAATATCGCGCCAATAGACGATGATCAGGTCAGCCATAAATGGACTCCAATTGTTGTGGAAGGTGCAGTTTGCCATGCAATAGAGCTTGTTACGGCACGACGCCGTTCACTCAAATTGCGACGCCTGTATGCGACGGGGCGTCTAAGTCGGCAAGCTACGTGGAATCGCTCAGAAAAAGCCGTGCGCGAAGGATTGGACTGTGCCAGCGATCGCAACGAGGAAACCCAGAAATCCGATGCCGATAGCGAGGCCGAGTGTCAGCAAAACACCGTCGCGTTGCGACAGCGACAGGCCCATGAGGACCATTGCGAATGCAGGTATCCAGTTTGCGCCGGGAATTGGAAGTATCACCAGAATAGACAGCAAGGCGCAGAGGATGCCGACAAGACGTTCGCCCACCATGACCGGAAATGGCCACAGGCGTGGCTTGATGTAATGCTCGATGCGGCGAAGTCTCGGCGTGACTGCACGCATGATCGATTTGAAACGCGGTGCCGGAAAGGAACGGTTGAGCAGCGCCTTCGGCAGCCAGACGCTTTTGTGCCCGAGGATCATCTGAACCGCGATGATCAATGGCGGTATGCCAAAGACCAGTGTTGAACCCGGCGGCAGGATTGGAATGAGATTGATTGACGAGAAGACGACGAGAAGGGCTGCAAATGAGCGATCGCCGAGCGCAGACCGCAAGCTGCCAAGGCTGACATCACCGGTGTTGTGATGGGCAAAATCCCGCAACACCTTGGACAGTGGCCGGTGACGCCTTTTCGGCGCGGGCAAAACGTCGTCTGTCACCGAATCCGGCTCCATTTCTGGCACGTTACTCTCCGGACTCTCGGGCGAAAACAAGGCTACACGTCCTCCACACGATCACATACGACGACACTGATGACGAATTGGTGAAAGAGCACCAATTTCAAACATTTATCCATCGAAATCTTGAGAGATCATACGGCAACTTACAGTTAGATCGCTTTGAGTGCCGGTTCCAGATCGCCCATGCCGGTAAACCGGTATTCATAGTCTAATCCCAGATAATCCGCCGCCCATTTGGCCTTGGCTTGCAGCGCGGGGTTGCTGGTTTGAGCCAGATAGACAATCTTGGTGTAATTGCCGAAGACCATTTCTATCAGCTCAGGATGCTTGTCGAGTTTCAGCGGGTCAATGACAAAAGCCTCGAACTGGCGGGTTATGAGATCGGTCAGGTAGAAGGCGGTGAACTCGTGCTCCGCTTCTTTCAGGAATTTTTCAGTACCGGTGAAAAATGCGTAACAATGTGGTCCGGCGATGCGCTCGATGCCTTCTGCCTCACATATTTTGTCGAGTTCGCCCTTGGTGCCGCATTCGGCATAGCCAATGAATATTTTGCCGAATCCTTCAGCGCGCGCCTCAATGATTGCCTCGCGCATGGCGGGCGCGATCCTTTCCGGCCAGACATGCCAGAGCGCGGGGAGGCATTTCAGATCAATATGATCAAATCCGTTAGCGTCTTTTACCGCAAGGATTTCACGCGCAATTGCGCCGCAGGCAATCACTCGAACCTTTTCCGAGTTCATGCGTTGAAATGAGGACTGAACGTCACTCAACGACATTGATCCGACCAACCACAAGGAACCGACGCATGACCAAATACCGTGTTTTCACTGCTTTCGCCCTTCTCGCCGCCCTGTTTGTGGCATCGTGTGCCAACACTGTGCGTGGCGTGGGCAAAGACGTCAATCAAACTGCTGATGCGGTTGAAGATTCAATAAGCTGATCCACCGCGCGATCACTTCATTCAATCACTGTTGACGACCGCTTCACGGCGGTCGTTTCATTTTTGCGCGATTGCGCAGCAGAAACTTACGCGCTTGCCCGGGCGTTGTGTCGGCGCTTGACATACTCTTTCGCGGTTTCGACCGCCACCGCCGCATCGCGGCAATAGGCATCGGCACCGACGGCTCTGCCAAACTCTTCGTTTAGCGGCGCGCCGCCGACGAGCACCACGTAATCATCGCGAATGCCTTTTTCTTTCATCGTATCGATGACGACCTTCATGTATGGCATTGTGGTGGTGAGCAGGGCCGACATGCCGAGAATATCCGGCTTGTGCTCTTCCAGCGCTGCCAGATAGTTTTCGACCGGATTGTTGATCCCGAGGTCAATGACGTCAAAGCCCGCGCCCTCCATCATCATGCCGACGAGATTTTTTCCGATGTCGTGGATGTCGCCCTTGACGGTGCCGATGACCATCTTGCCCTGTTTGGGCGCGCCGGTGGCGGCGAGCAGCGGGCGCAGGATGAACATTCCGGACTTCATCGCGTTAGCGGACAGGAGCACTTCCGGCACGAACAAGATGCCATCGCGGAAATCCTCGCCGACGATGCGCATGCCTTCGACGAGTGCCTGCGTCAGCACATCATAGGGCACCCAGCCGCGACCCAACAGGATGTTTGTGCCTTCCTCGATTTCCGCCTTCAACCCGTCGTAAAGGTCATCGTGCATCTGTTGCACAAGCTCTTCGTCGGAAAGTTCGGAAAGGATAATTTCGTCGTCAGCCATGGAAAAGGTCCTTGCATGCGGGGCGATTGCCAACACCTATAACTATCTGTTGGTTAAAACAAAAGACACTGCCTGAATGCGACTCCTGCAGCGGAGGAAGCGACGTGCCCGCAGTTTGAAGGCGATGACGGAGCAAGTGCTGTGCATGGGGTTCGCGCTGCCGCGACAAGACGACTTCCAGGACATGCATTGAAGGTCACACAGGAACCTTGACGGGGCGCGCCATTGCACTGGAGCCGCGCAACGCGACAAAGCCTGCTTTTGCGTAGAACGTCCTTGCGGCCTCATCGATCGGGTCGACAGTCAGAAACATGCATGCTGAGTGGCGGGCTTGATCTTCTGCCGTGAGCATTGCATCAGCCACGAGCGCGAACCCGATGCCTTGGCGCTCGAATTTTTGATCAACTGCCAGCCGCGCCAGAAGGATTGCAGGGATCATCGAGGGCAGCCCATGCCGCCGCCCGGGCGCTTCCGCACGGTCGAATGCGGCGTTGCACAGGCTGTAGAAGCCCATGATTTGCTGTTTGTCATCGAGCGCAACATAGGAGCGGGCGGCGCCGATTGATTGGTACGTGAGCGCAGTGTCTTGTAACCACTGGTTCATGGCGTCATTCGAGCAAGTGAAGTTTCTGACTGGATGGCTGGCTGACAACGGAACGACGATCATTCACGCGGCCCGGCCTGACTTCAAATGGACGTCCCGTGCCCTGCGGCGTTCCTGAATTTCAGCTTTCATCCGCTCAGAAAGTTCTGGCGGATTTTCCAGCATGTCGCCAAGCTGACCATATGCCTCTTCGGATATCGGGAAGAACGCCTCGTTGATCAGCGCATTTTGGGCCTTGGCCAAGGCGGCCTGAATGACGAAATGTGTGAAACTGTCGCCAGTGATGGCGGCAGCGCGTTCGATCACATCGCTGGTGTATGCGTCAATCCGCATCGATTTCATGATTTCCCGCTTTTGGCTATACTTGTTTGGTCGCGGCGTGTTCTGAGAACTTGGCGACGCGGGTTGTCTGCTTTCCGGCAGGCCTTTACCCGAATGTCTTGCGACTGGCATGACGCTCTCCTTTGTACTACGTGGTATATACATTACGATCGGGCGGTGAACAAGAAGGAAGAGCTCGATTTGCCAAGGTGCCTGTCGCCGGTGCGCCAAGCTGAGGCGCGCATGGGATTGTGGCTTGCGGCGTCGCATTTAGAATGGAAATCTGACAGTGAGGGCGCAGGCATGTCCGGCGCGGGCATAGAGGTTTGATTCGATGAGTGATGATGTGGTGATGGAAGCGGAATTGCCAGTTGCTGGCGGGCGGCGCGGCGCGCGCAACTCCGGCGGCGCGGCAACCCGTCGCGCGGCGCGGTCCGGTGCGGGCCTGGGGCCGCAGTTGCCTTACATTCAGCGCAAGGTCGCTGTTTACGAAGTGCTCGACGAGGAAGGCTTGTCGATCATCGAGAACAATGCCGATATCGTGCTCGAAGAAACCGGCATTATTTTCCGCGATGACACTGAAGCGCTTGCGATGTGGAAAGACGCGGGCGCTGATGTCAAGGGCGAGCGGGTGCATTTTCCCAAAGGTCTGTGCCGCGAACTGCTCAAAACCGCGCCATCCGTCTTCACCCAACATGCGCGCAACCCCGAGCGCAATGTGCAGATTGGCGGCAATGCGACCGTGTTTGCGCCGGTCTATGGCCCGCCGTTTGTGCGCGATCTGGACGGCGTGCGGCGCTATGCGACGATTGAGGACTTCCAGAATTTTGTGAAGCTCGCTTACCTTGCGCCGTCGATCCACCATTCGGGCGGCACGGTGTGCGAGCCGGTCGATGTGCCGGTCAACAAGCGCCATCTCGATATGGTATATTCCCACATCAAATATTCCGACAAGCCGTTCATGGGGTCGGTCACCGCGCCAGAGCGGGCGGAAGACACGGTCGAAATGTGCCGCATCCTGTTCGGCAAGGAATTTGTCGAGAAGAACACGGTGGTCATCAATCTGATCAACGCCAACTCGCCGATGGTTTTTGACGAGACCATGCTTGGCGCGCTGAAAGTCTATGCGCGGGCCAATCAGGCTTGCATCGTTACGCCGTTCATTCTGGCGGGCGCGATGTCGCCGGTGACAGTGGCGGGGACGCTGACGCAGGTTTTGGCAGAGGTTCTGTCCGGCGCTGCCTTCACCCAGCTTTGCCGCAAAGGCGCGCCGGTGCTGATGGGCACGTTTGCCGCCTCGATCTCTATGCAGTCCGGCGCGCCGACGTTTGGTACGCCGGAACCGGTGCTTGTCTCCTATGGCGCGGCGCAGCTGGCGCGGCGGCTCGGGCTGCCGTTCCGCACCGGCGGGTCGCTGTGCGGCTCGAAGGTTCCGGATGCGCAGGCGGCTTATGAGAGCGCCAACACGCTGAATTCGACGATATTGGCGGGCACCAATTTCGTGCTGCA
>JANMQE010000064.1:0-3001 GCA_031370195.1 Phyllobacteriaceae bacterium | reverse complement strand
GTCCACATCTGGCGCCGTTCGTATGATGTGCCGCCGCCCGGCGGCGAGAGCCTGAAAGACACCGGCGCGCGCGTCTGGCCGTATTATTTGCATGATATCCAGCCGCACGTGCTGCGCGGCGAAACGGTGCTGGTCGCAGCGCACGGCAATTCTCTGCGGGCGCTGATCATGGCGCTTGACGGGCTGACCGGCGAAGAAATTGTCAAACAGGAGCTGGCGACGGGTGTGCCGGTGATTTACCGGCTCAATGCGGATTCGACCGTGAAGTCGAAGGAAGTGCTGGCTGGTTAGGTTGCGTCTGGTTGATGCCGCCGCCGCACAGTCTGCGGCCTTCCCGAAATGCTCAGCCGTGCGTCATTGCGCTGGCGTTCAGCGATCATTTTGCCGTTGGCGATGACAGCCAACCGGTCAGGCCGAAGCCGCAGCGCTTCGGTTGGATTCCCGGCATCGAGGATGACCAGCGAGGCCTTGTCGCCGACATTCAGGCCATAGCCTTCGAGGTTCATGATTTTTGCGTTGCAGTTGGTGACCATGTCGAAACACTTTGCCATTTCGGCAGGATGCGACATTTGCGCCACGTGCAGGCCCATGAAGGCGACGTCGAGCATGTCGGCTGTGCCGAGCGAATACCAGGGATCGAGCACACAATCCTGACCCCAGCCGACCGTGATGCCGTGGGCCTGCATTTCCTTGACGCGGGTGAGACCGCGGCGCTTGGGGTAGGTGTCATGGCGGCCCTGCAGCGTGATATTGATCAGCGGATTGGGGATTGCCGTCATGCCGCTTTCGGCAATCAACGGCAGGAGTTTTGAGACATAGTAGTTGTCCATTGAGTGCATGGAGGTCAGATGACTGCCTGCCGCGCGGCTGCCCAGCCCGTGGCGGGTGACCTCGCAGGCCATGGTTTCGACATGGCGGCTCATTGGGTCGTCGGTCTCGTCGCAATGGACATCGAACAGCAGTCCGCGCTCGGCGGCGATGCGGGCAAGATCGCGCATCGAGGCGGCACCGTCTTCCATCGTTCGCTCGAAATGCGGAATGCCGCCGACGACATCGACGCCCATGTCGAGCGCGCGGATGACGTTGTCGCGGCCTGACTTGGTGCGGTAGAGACCGTCCTGAGGGAAGGCGACGAGTTGCAGTTCGATGTAAGGCGCAACGCGGCGCTTGACCTCCAGCATTGCCTCGACACCGCGCAAATGGTCTGGCGTGGTATCGACATGGGTGCGGATGGCGAGCAGCCCCATGGAAGCCGCCCAGTCGCAATAGGTGACCGCGCGGTCGACCATGTCATCAACGGTGGCGATGTCGCGCAGTTCGCCCCAAAGGCCGATGCCTTCGAGCAATGTGCCGGATGCGTTGACTCGCGGGATGCCGTAGGACAGCGTTGCGTCCATATGGAAATGCGGATCGACGAACGGCGGCGAAACCAGATCGCCGGTGGCATCAATAATGCGCAGCGCCTCGGCCTCCACCTTGCCGACAGCGGCGATGCGCCCGCCCTTGATGGCGATGTCTGAGACGGAGCCATCCGGCAATGTGCCGCCCTTGATGATGAGATCGAACATCAACGCTCTCCCTTGTTGTACGGCACCATCAAGGCGCTAGGCACTTCGGCGCGGCGCGACATCGCGATGAGTGCCAGGATCGACAGCACATAGGGCGCCATCAGGAAAAACTGGTAGGGAATGTTTGCGCCGATGGGCGTCTGCTGCAACCGGATCTGCAACGCGTCAAACGCGGCAAACAGAATCGCGCCTGTAAGCGCCTTGCCCGGCTTCCACGCGCCGAACACGACCAGTGCAACGCAGATCCAGCCACGGCCATTGACCATTTCGAAGAAGAATGACGAGAAGGCCGATAGCGTCAAAAACGCCCCGCCAACCGCCATCAGGCCGGAGCCAACGATCACCGCGCCCATACGCAGGCCGGTGACGGAAAGCCCTTGCGATTCGACCGCCGACGGGTTCTCGCCAACAGCGCGGATGGCAAGGCCGAGCGGTGTGCGGAACAGCACCCAGAAGGTGAGAATCGCGACAATGAAGGCGGCATAGGTCAGTGCCGTTTGTGAAAAAACGGCGGTGCCAAAAAACGGAATGTCTGACAGGAACGGAATGTCCAGCGGCTGGAATGGCTCGATCTTGGGCGGGCTGGTCACTTCGGGCAGCATCAAGCGGTAAGTGAAGGACGAGGTGGAGGTGGCCAGCAGTGTGACGCCAAGGCCGACCACGTGCTGCGAAAGGCCGAACGGCACGGTGAGCGTTGCGTGCAACAGGCCGAACGCCATTCCTGCTGCCATCGCCACCGCCACGCCGCCCCACAGCGGCATGCCCTGATACACCGCCATCCAGCCGGTGAACGCGCCGATGACCATGATGCCTTCGATGCCGAGATTGAGCACGCCCGCCCGCTCGCAGATGAGCTCACCCATGGTGGCAAAGATCAACGGCGAGGCGATTCGGATGACGGCAGCCCAGAAGCTGGCGGAAATGAGAATATCAAACAACTCGCTCATCCGCGCACCACGCGAAAACGGGTCAGCGAAATGGCGAGGACCATGAACAAAAGAGCTGTCGCGAGCAGCATGTCGGCAATGTAGGTCGGCACGCCCGCCGCGCGGCTCATGGCATCGGAGCCGACGAAAATGCCGGCGACGAACAGAGCGGTGAAGACAACGCCAATGGGGTGCAGCAATGCCAGCATGGCAACGATGATGCCCGTGTATCCAAACCCCGGGGATAAATCGAGGCTGAGATGGCCTTTCAGCCCCGCAACCTCGGACCATCCGGCAAGTGCCGCAAGGCCACCGGAGAGGAGCGCGGTTTTGATCAGCACGGCGTTGACCGGCATTCCGGCAAACCGGGCAGCCTGTTGGTTCTGGCCGACGGCGCGCATTTCAAAGCCGAGCGTGGTGCGGGTCTGGATCACCCAGACGACCACGGCAGCAATCAGCGCCAAACCGAAGCCCCAGTGCAGGCGAAGGCCGCTGACAATACGCGGC
>JANMQE010000052.1:0-12783 GCA_031370195.1 Phyllobacteriaceae bacterium | reverse complement strand
CTGGTCATCGCGCTGGCGGCGTTGGTGGAGGAACAGGCAATCGTGCCGGGCTTTTTCAACATGGTTCGGTGGCAGGCGCATCAAAAGGTCGCTCGGCAGAGCGTTTCGTTTTTCCAGAATGACTTTGCGGGACGGCTTGCGACCAAGGTCTGGCAGGCGGGGCAGGCGACTGGCGATTTCATGGTCTCGCTGTTGCAGGTCATCTGGTTTTCGGTGGTCTATGCCGTGTCAACAGTTGCGCTGGTCGGCAGTCTTGACGTCCGGCTGGCGCTGATCGTTGTCGCTTGGCTTGCGATATTCGGGCTGTTGGCGCGGCATTTTCTGCCGCGAGTGCGCAAGTCAGCGCGGGAGAGTGCGGAAGCGAACTCGCAGGTGCAGGGGCGATTGGTGGACGGATATTCCAATATCCAGACATTGAAGCTGTTCGGGTCGCAGACGCGCGATGATGCCTATATCCGCGAAGGAATGGACCATTTCATTCATACGATGATGCCGTTCACGCGCGGACTTTCGGGCATCCGCATGTCGCTAGGCACGACCAGCGGTGTGATGATTTCGGCAATAGCGGCGGTTTCGATTGACCTTTGGCTGAAAGGTCAGATTTCCACCGGCGGCATTGCATTCACGCTCGGGCTCGTGTTGCGGCTCAACATGCTGCTTGGCCGGATGATGACACAGCTCAACAGCCTGTTGCGCAATTTTGGCACCATCCAGAATTCGATGGAGACGGTTGCCAAACCACTGGTCGTGGCTGATGTGCCGGGTGCGGGAGACCTTGAGGTTACCCAAGGCGCCATCCGGTTTGACCATGTGAAGTTCCACTATGGCAAGGATGCGGGCCTGTTCGACGATTTGGTTCTAGATGTGCGACCGGGCGAGAAGATCGGTCTTGTCGGGCGCTCCGGTGCAGGCAAGTCAACTTTGGTCAATCTCTTGCTGCGGTTTTACGACGTCGAGGGCGGGCGCATTTTGATCGACGGTCAGGATATTTCGCTGGCGGGGCAAGATAGCCTTCGTGCCAACATTGGCATGGTGACGCAGGACACATCGCTGCTGCACCGCTCGGTGCGGGAGAATATACTTTACGGACGACCGGACGCTAGCCAGGCAGCGATGATCGAGGCAGCTGCGCGCGCGAAAGCCGATGAGTTTATCGCAACTCTTGCAGACCCCAAGGGTCGTGAAGGGTATGACGCGCATGTCGGCGAGCGCGGGGTGAAGCTTTCGGGTGGCCAGCGCCAGCGCATAGCTATCGCGCGTGTTATACTCAAGGATGCTCCGATCCTGATATTGGACGAGGCGACATCTGCGCTGGATTCAGAAGTCGAGGTTGCAATTCAGGAGAATCTCTACCGGTTGATGGAGGGCAAAACCGTCATCGCCATCGCCCACCGCCTGTCCACAATCGCCGCGCTGGACCGGCTGATTGTGCTCGACAAGGGCCGGATTGTTGAAGACGGCACCCACGCCGAACTTGTTGTCAACGATGGAATTTATGCCAAGCTCTGGAAGCACCAGTCTGGCGGGTTTTTGGGGCTGGAGGTTGTTGACACCGTAGCTCATACAGCCGAGTAAACCGCTCTTGCCGGAAATGACGGGTAAATCCGCGACATAGTGCCGTCACCGGCTTTCCAATGCTTGCAAAGCTGCACACTCGCCGCTAGATCGAATGAGAGAGTTCGGGGGGAATCCGGCTTGTTGGCTGATCGTAATTTGCTGACTTACCGGGCAACCCCTAAACTGGCATGTGACAAGGATTAGTCCCGTGAGCGCACACGATACAAGTGAACCGACCCGCCGCGATTTTCTTTATGTTGCCACCGCCATGGCTGGCGTTGTTGGCGCGGCGGGTGCGGTTTGGCCGTTTATCGACCAGATGAATCCAGACGCGTCGATGCGCGCGCTATCTTCGATTGAGGTCGATGTTTCCAGCCTTGAGCCCGGCATGTCGCTGGTGGCCAAATGGCGCGGCAAGCCCGTGTTCATCCGCAATCGTACGGAAAAAGAAGTTGAAGAGGCCAAGGCCGTCAAGATTGACGAGTTGAAGGATCAGGAAGCGCGCAATGCAAACGTTGCCGCTGATCTTCAGGCAACGGATATCAACCGCACCGCCGGCGAAGGCAAGGAAAACTGGCTGGTGATGGTCGGGGTGTGTACGCATCTCGGTTGTGTGCCGCTTGGCCAGCAGGGTGATTTCGGCGGCTGGTTCTGTCCGTGCCATGGTTCGCATTACGACACAGCCGGGCGCATCCGCAAAGGTCCGGCTCCGCAAAACCTTCAAGTTCCGGTGTTTTCATTCGTTTCCGATACTGTCATCAAGGTCGGCTAAAGGTTCAAGGGAGCGCAACAATGAGTGCAGGACAGTCAACCTACGAGCCGAAAAGCGGTGTTGGCAAATGGTTTGACGCGCGGCTTCCTTTGCCCCGTCTGGTGTACGACAGTTTTGTTGCCTATCCGGTGCCGCGCAACCTGAATTATGCTTATGCGTTCGGCGGTATTCTGGCGATCATGCTGATCATCCAGATATTGACCGGTGTGGTTTTGGCAATGCATTATTCGTCCAACACGGCACAGGCGTTCGGCTCGGTTGAGCATATAGTGCGCGACGTGAACTCCGGCTGGATGCTGCGCTACCTGCACTCCAACGGCGCATCCTTCTTTTTCATTGCGGTCTACATCCACATTTTCCGCGGAATGTATTATGGTTCATACAAGCAGCCGCGCGAGCTTTTGTGGATCTTGGGCTGCATCATCTTCCTTTTGATGATGGCGACTGCATTCATGGGTTATGTTCTGCCGTGGGGCCAGATGTCATTCTGGGGCGCGACAGTGATCACCGGCTTCTTCACCGCGTTCCCGATCGTCGGCGAATCCATCCAGCAGCTGCTTCTGGGCGGGTTTGCAGTGGATAATCCGACGTTGAACCGCTTCTTCTCGCTGCATTATCTGCTGCCATTCATGATTTTCGGCGTGGTGATTCTGCATGTGTGGGCGCTGCATGTGAGTGGGCAGACCAATCCGACCGGCATTGAGGTCAAGTCGAAGACTGACACTGTCGCCTTCACACCCTATGCCACGGTCAAGGATGCATTCGCGTTGATCGTGTTTCTGGCCATATATCTCTATTTCGTGTTTTACCTGCCGAACTATCTCGGCCATCCCGACAATTACATCGAGGCCAACCCGTTGAAGACTCCTGCGCACATTGTGCCTGAATGGTATTTCCTGCCCTTCTACGCGATCCTGCGCGCCATCACATTCAACATCGGGCCGATTGATTCCAAGCTCGGCGGCGTGCTGGCAATGTTCGGCTCGATCGCGGTGTTGTTTGTCATGCCATGGCTCGACACGTCGAAGGTCCGCTCTGCTGTCTACCGGCCATGGTATAAGCTGTTCTTTTGGCTGTTTGTTGCCAATGCGGTGATGCTCGGCTGGCTCGGCTCGCGCCCGGCGGAAGGCATTTATCCGCTGATGTCGCTGATCGGCACAATCATTTACTTCTCGTTCTTTCTTGTTGTTCTGCCGTTGCTCGGTTTGTTTGAGACCCCGCGCCGGGTTCCAAACTCAATCACGGAAGCCGTGCTGGAAAAGAACAAGAATAAGAGCGCCAAAGTCCTGGTTGCCGCCTGATATGACAAGGTTCAGTCCCATGAAGAAGATTCTCGCAAGCGTGGCGCTCAGCCTTGTTCTTTCCTCCGGCACCGTGTTTGCCGAAGAGGCGGCGCATAACGCGGCTGACCCGACGCACTTCCCGATTCACAAGCCGGTGGAACAGAGCTGGAGTTTCTCCGGCCCGTTCGGCACCTATGACAAGGCGCAGCTGCAGCGCGGGCTGAAGGTGTACAAGGAAGTCTGCTCGGCCTGTCACTCCATGAAGCAGGTGGCCTTCCGGACGCTTGATGAACTTGGCTACAATGAAGAGCAAGTGAAGGCATTTGCTGCCGAATATGAAGTGCAGGATGGTCCCAACGCCGAGGGTGAAATGTTCACGCGCAAGGGCGGCGCGTCGGATTATTTCCCGTCACCATTTGCAAATACCGAGGCGGCAGCTGCGGCAAACAATGGTGCTGCCCCGCCTGATTTCTCGTTAATTGCCAAAGCGCGCGGTGTCGAGCGCGGCTTTCCGCTGTTCGTTGTCGATATTGCCACGCAGTATGCCGAAGGTGGCCCGGACTATATCCACGCGCTTCTAACTGGCTATGGCCAGACGCCGCCTGCGGGAATGGAAATCGCCGAGGGCACTCATTACAATCCTTACTTTATCTCCGGCAAGTCGTTGGCAATGGCACAGCCGATCACTGACGGACAAGTGACCTACGACGACGGTTCGCCTGCAACCGTTGACCAGTATGCGCGCGATGTTTCGGCATTCCTGATGTGGACTGCAGAGCCGCATCTTGACACGCGCAAACAGACCGGTTTCTCGGTGATGATCTTCCTGGCGCTGTTTGGCGCGATTGTTTATCTGACAAAGAAGAAGGTCTGGAGCGGTGTGGACCACTGATTACACTCAGTCCGTTTTAATGAATGCAAATGGGCGGCGACAGCTGCCCTTTTTCATGTGATCATTTTTGCCAGTTCGTATTCGCAGGATAGACGGTCAGCGCATTCCAGTCTTCCTGTCTTCCGGACAATCAAATCGTTGGGAATTGTGGTCAACCGCCAGCGGACTTTGCATCGCACCTTCCGACCCGCCGCCGCCAGATCGTCAATGGACACGTCGCCCGGCCATACATCCAGCGTCGAAGATGTGTTCATTGCCACCAGTGTCGATGCATTGGCCTCATTGAAGTCATGCCCGGAAATGACAACGGCGGGTCTTCGCTTGATAATGGGAATGTCTGCAAAAGGAAACGGGATGACTGCGACATCATAGCGGTCACAAATCACGGAACGCTTCCTCGTCTTCTTCGCCTGCCCATTCGGAGTACAGAACAGACACTGATGCCAGATAGTCATCCGCCAATTTGACTTCGCGGATCTCGATTGTTTCGCCTTTCCTGGCCTTGAACCAGTCATTCCATATGGACTTCATCGTTCCTACCGGGCGGATGCCAAGTGTCCTCTGACCCTTGGGTCCAGTTTTCATTCGCTGCCACTGACCGACAACACCATCCGTTTCGAGTGTAAGCTCTTGATCAGGTTCAATGTTGTTCAAACGTTCGACTAGTGCCGGTGAGCGCAGATGCGTGAACCAAATGACGTGATCCTCAATTTTTATTGCTGGTGTCATTGAGGAGTCCTGTATGGGTTCATGAACATGCTGTCAGACCCCCTATAGACCCCAAGAAGGTTGAAGTCCAAGTGGCAAGATCCGCCTGACCGTCACGAAGCCGAGCTATTGCCGCGTCGTCCAACGAGAGGCTGCTACGCGATTGTCTCTTCATCGAACTGCATTGTTGCAAATGGGCGGCGACAGCGGCCCTTTTTGTTTGTTACTGTGGAGTATCACTCGCTTGGGACCAGTCATGAACACGACGCTTGAAGACACGTTGCGCAACGCCATCCGAACGATTCCTGATTATCCAAAACCGGGTATTCTATTCAGGGATATCACCACTTTACTTGGCGACGCGCGGGCCTTCCGGCGGGCGGTTGATGAATTGGTGCATCCGTATGCTGGCACCAAAGTTGATCAGATTGCGGGCATCGAGGCGCGAGGGTTCATTCTGGGCGGCGCGATGGCGCATCAGCTTTCGTCAGGCTTTGTGCCAATCCGCAAGAAGGGCAAGCTGCCGCATGAAACGGTGCGAATTGCCTACAGCCTTGAATACGGCGTAGACGAGATGGAAGTGCACAAGGATGCGATCCGCCCGGGCGAGAAGGTTATTCTGGTTGATGATCTGATTGCCACTGGCGGCACTGCTGAAGGTGCGGTCAAGCTCTTGCGACAGATCGGAGCGGAGATTGTTGCCGCCTGTTTTGTCATTGACCTGCCCGATCTTGGCGGGCGCAAGAAGCTTGAAGCGCTCAATGTTCCTGTGCGCACGCTGATTGAATATTCGGGTCACTAACCTTGGTCGTCTAATCGTGTGGCATGCCAAAGATGAAGAAGACCGGAACAGCGGCATAAAGCGCCATGCAGAGTGCGAGTGCGATCCGCACCGGCCAGCGTTTCCATTGTGCGAACAGCAAGGCGGCCATGATTATGCCCAAGACGGCTTCAAACAGGCTGAATTGCAGGCCGTAGTGATTACGATCCCAGTAGGAAACCGGCGATACGAAACGCCACTCGCTCAGCGGCCAGAAGTGCATATGGGCGTCTTCGCGGTGTAACAGAAAATCTGCGCCGCTATGGACCAGCGCTGCGGCGGCGAACGGTAACGCGAGACTTGCCAACCCTGCGCGGTCGCCCCCACGCTGTTGAACATAGAGGCTCAGAAGAATGACGGCGGACCAAAGCAGAAAATTGTGGCCCATGGCGTTGGCGATCTGCCACCAGGGCGACCAGTACAGCGTGCCGAATATTTCGCCGAAGTCATGTCCTGACATGCGCAAGTAGGCAACAATTGCCAGCATTGGCAGGTCCGGTACAAAGCCGCCCAAGGCTGCGGCAATGGCGGAGCGCGGAACTTTGCCGCCAAACAGCACTGCGCCCATCAGGATATGCGATTGGGTGTTCATTGGCTCAGAGTGCTGCGAAACTCTGTCATAAACAACAGAACAAAGGCGCGGGGGACTCCCGTGCCTGTGAACAATCCGTTGCTGCAAGCAATCATACTGCGATAACCAAACGGAATTGCCGCTGTGTCGATTATTTGGCCTTCTTTGCGATAGGCTTAACCGTTGCTGCTTTCGCCGCAGGTGCTGCTTTGGCAGCAGGCGCAGTTTTCGGTGCGGCGGCCTTTGTGGCGGCTTTTGCCGAGGCGAGCTCAATGGCTTTGAACCAGTGATCTTCAGCCTGTCCTTCCGGCTGGCCGGATTCCACCCATAACTGATGGGCGATCTGGCGGATTTTGTCTTCGGAAACGACTGCTGCTGCAACTTTCTTGGCGGCCATGGATTTTCCCCTGCCCAAGCGTTCATTCTCTGTCGGGGCGCATATCATGGGCTATATTGCACGGCAATATAAATCGATTTGCATGCCGAATCCGGCCACTGTTGCAGAATGTGCGCCGGATCTTGCAATTTTAATAGAGGGTTGCGGTGACGAACATTATGCCCGCGAAGTCGCTGTTCTGCCCAGACATGTGGGGGACATTTACAATCCGGTGCTGACCTGCAAGTTGTGTCGGCGAACGTGATTCACCTGCCGCTTGGAGAGTATTTTGAAAGCCACACTTACCGAAGCTTTGGACAGCGCCGTTGCGAAAGGCATTCTCCAGCCGAGGCAGACGGGTCCGCTTGCCGCGCATCTCATTGCGCATGGCTTTGGTGCACCTGTTCAGACGTACTCGACAGCGAGCGGCCATCTGGCGGAATTGTCCGGGCCAAAAGACGCTGAGCCATTGCGCCCTGAAGAGGACAGCGAAGCACCGCGTTTTGTGCGCGGGTTCCATGATGTGCTGATTACCGTCGGCATCATCATTGCGCTGACCGGCGCGACGGCGCTGTTGACATCGGTTGTCCTCATTCCGGCGGTCATCCTGCTTGCTGAAATTCTGGTAAAGCGGCAGAGGCTGGCGCTACCGGCGTTTGCGTTGACAGTCGCCTACGTCATTGGAGTTGCTTGGGCGGTCGGTACGGCATTTGACATCGGCTCATCTGCCAGCATGTCGCACATGATTGCCATCTACGCTGCAAGCGCGGCAGCGCTCATTCCATTTTACTGGCGATACCGGATTCCCGTGTCGCTCGCCGCTTTGATCCTGTCAGGAATAGGGGTGTTGTTTCTGGTCACGCTCCGTGTGCTTGGTGAAACTGCACTGGATAGCGATGCTGTGGCGTTGCCAGCTTTGTTAATGGCGCTTGTTTTCTCTCTAATCGGGTTTGGCGCCGCCATGTATTTTGACGTGCAGGACCGACTACGCGTGACGCGCCGCTCTGATGTTGCCTTCTGGCTGCATCTTGGAATTGCTCCCGCCCTGTTGAACTCTGCGCTGGGGTTGGCGCTTTGGAACGCAGGTTCAGGCGTCATGTGGTTGCAAAATCTCGCATCTGGCCAGGCAATTGTCGCGCTGTTGATCATCACGCTTTTCATGCTGATTGGAATCGCCATCGACCGTCGCGCCTTCGTGACTGCGGGCATTCTGTCGCTCGGCTATGTGATCAGCACCTTGATGAAAGGCGTGTTGAACAATGGCGTCTTAAACAAGGCCGTGGGTTTTGAAGTCAGCAACCTCTTCGCCATCTCGGCGCTGGCAGTCGGCATTATCGTGTTGGTGATCGGCATCAGTTGGCTGCCGATCCGGGCGCGCGTGGTTGGCATTTTGCCGAAGTCGATCCGGGATTTGGTTCCGCCAGTTGCGGCTCGCAATTAAGTATTGAACTTGAACAGCATGATGTCGCCGTCCTGAACGATGTATTCCTTGCCCTCATCGCGCGCCTTGCCGGCTTCCTTGGCGGGAACTTCGCCGCCGAGCGTGACAAAGTCATTGTAAGCGATTGTCTGGGCGCGGATGAAGCCGCGCTCGAAATCCGTGTGGATGACGCCGGCCGCCTGCGGGGCCTTTGCGCCTTTGTCCACAGTCCAGGCGCGGGCTTCTTTCGGGCCGACGGTGAAATAGGTGATGAGGCCTAACAGCTTGTAGCCTTCGTGGATCAGCTTATCGAGGCCGGGTTCTTCAAGGCCGAGGTCCTTCAGGAATTCCATTGCGTCTTCATCGGGCATCTGCGCCACTTCAGACTCAATGTTCGCCGAGATGACAACACAGCCAGCGCCCTGCGCCGCGGCCATTTTCTCAACAGCTTTCGTGTGGGCATTGCCGGTGGCGGCTTCGCTTTCGATGACGTTGCAGACGTAAAGCACCGGATGTGAGGTCAAGAGATTGAGGCCTTGCAGAACCAAAAGGTCTTCCGGTTCCAATGTCTTCAGGAGAAGGCGGGCGGGCTTGCCATCGTTCAGAAGTGTAAGAACCTGTTCCATCACCGGCAGAACCGTAACGGCTTCCTTGTCCTTCAATTGGGCGCGTTTGCGGAACTGGACGACGCGGCGCTCGATGCTCTCCAGGTCCGCCAGCATCAGCTCGGTTTCAACCGTGTCCGCATCTGCCACGGGGTCAATCCGGCCCTCGACATGGGTGATATCATCGTCTTCGAAGCAGCGCAGCACATGGACGATGGCGTCCACTTCCCGGATGTTGGCGAGGAACTGGTTGCCAAGCCCTTCGCCCTTTGATGCGCCGCGAACGAGGCCGGCGATGTCGACGAAGGAAATGCGGGTCGGCACGATGTTCTGGCTCTTGCCGATCTTGGCGATCACGTCCAAGCGCGGATCCGGCACCGCGACTTCGCCGGTGTTCGGCTCAATTGTACAGAAAGGGTAGTTGGCAGCCTGCGCGGCAGCCGTTTTGGTCAGCGCGTTGAACAGGGTGGACTTGCCGACATTCGGCAGTCCGACGATACCGCATTTGAAACCCATGGAAATTCAGTCCCCAAGCGGCCCGAGAATGGTTTCGGGCGCGTGCAAAAATGGATTGATGATCGTCAGACCAGCAATTTCTTGGCCGTCCTGTAAATCTTCCGAGAGGAAATGGCTACAGCCAAGTTCAAGCGCGGAGGCGAGGAGGAGGCAGTCCCACCAGGAATAGCCGGTGGCGGTCTTGATGGAGCGGGCGGTAACGATCTCATTCCAGGTAAGTGGGCTCGCCCCGAGGTATGTGAAGTCATCAATGATCGCGTAAACGGCGTCGTTGGACAAATCCTTGCGCTTTTTGAACAGCACGTTTGCGACTTCGTTCAAAACCTGAAGATTGGTCACAGCGCTCTCAAGCAATGAGACTTCGATCAGCCACTTTGACGCAACGGCGACTTTATCACCGCTTGACTTGTCGTGGACATAGAGAAGGACGTTTGAATCGAAGAACACACTACCGACGAGCATTGCGTTCTTCCGCAGTGGGCATGCGGCCGTTCTCCATTACGCTCCACTTCGGGCCCGCCAAGACACGCTGAACGGCTCTATACTGAGGATTGTCCGGATTGGGTGCTCTCGTCGTCGGTTCAGCCAATTTTGTTTCCAATAGTTGGCTTAGAAAGCGGGACATGCTCAACCCCTGCTTTGCTGCGGCTACGCGAGCACGGCCAACCAATTCATCATCCATTGAAAGCGTCACATTCTTCATCACAGCCTCACGAAAACACGAAGTTCGTGTTTCAGTGTAACCGTGATTGAGACAATTTTCAAGAACGCAGCGACCAGCTCACTCCTTGCTGAACAGCCGTTTCAGCATCGCGGCCATTGGGCCGGTCTGCGGAATCTTGATGTCTGGCTTGTGCGGGCGCGCTTGACGGATGTGGCTTTGGGCGGCGGGCTTGGGTGTTTCCGGGCGCTCGTTTTTGCCTAAAAGCAGTGCCACCTTGGTGGCAAAAGCACCTTCATCTTCGGAGGCGAGAAGCGGTGCGGCTTCGGCTATTGCGTCCAGAAACTCATGGAGCCAGACCTTTTCGGCCTTGGCAAAGTCGCCGAGAACGTGATTCAAAACCAGATCTTTTTCACCCGGATGGCCGATGCCGAGGCGGACGCGGCGATAGTCTTTGCCGATGTGCTGGTCGATGGATTTGATGCCGTTGTGACCGCCCGAGCCGCCGCCGGTCTTGACGCGCAGCTTGCCCTGAATGAGGTCGAGTTCATCGTAGATGACGGAAATGTTGGCCGGCTCCAGCTTGTAAAAGCGCATGGCCTCGCCGACTGACTGGCCGGAATTGTTCATGAAGGTCTGCGGCTTGATGAGGATGGCTTTTTCGTCGCCGAGCATGCCTTCGGCTATTTCGGCGGAAAATTTCTTCTGCCAAGGCGAAAAATTATGACGGCGGACTATCAAGTCCGCCGCCATGAAACCAATGTTGTGCCGGTTGCCGGCGTATTTGGTGCCGGGATTGCCAAGACCTGCGATGAGCAGCATGGAATCCGGCTCCTTCTATCAGGCCGCCGGGGCTGCTTCTGCTTCTTCGAGCGCGCCGCCCGGAGAGACAATCGTGGCAACCGTGAAATCGCGGTCGATGGTCGGCTTGAGACCTTCCGGAACAGCGACGGCGGAAATGTGGACAGAATGGCCGATGTCCACCAAAGCCAGATCGACCGTGATGAAATCCGGAATGGCATCGACCGGGCACATGAATTCGACTTCATGGCGAACGATGTTGAGAATGCCGCCGCGCTTCAGGCCAACTGAAATGTCTTGGTTGATGAAGTGGACCGGGATTTCGACCTTGATGCGCGAGTTTGCGGACACGCGCAGAAAATCAACATGGGTCGGGAAATCCTTGACCGGATCCAGCTGGTAATCCTTCGGCAAAACGCGAATTTTCTCGCCGTTCACGTCAACAGTTGCAACGGTATGCAGGAAACCACCACCGTGGATCTTGTAGTAGATTTCCTTGTAGTCGAGGGAAATGGAAATTGGCGCCTGCTTGTCACCATAAATGACAGCGGGAACACGACCGTTGCGACGTACAGCCCTGGCGGACCCCTTACCAGCCAGAACACGCGCCTCGGCCTTGAGCTCGTAAGATTTGCTCATGACTTTGACCTTTCAGGTTACTGGAGTGGCCTCACCGCACCTCATCCTGAGAAGCAGTCAAACCGGCGCGGTTCTTGTTGAAGGAAACACAGCCATCCGCGCTGCCTCCAAGGGTGTCTGCACGGACGGGCGGCGTATAGCGCATGGGGGCGAGGGGTGCAAGGGTGGTGATTTGGTCTCACCCTGTATCCGGCCCGTTCAGCGCGTGAATTGCGAGGCCGTGGCACTCGCGCAATATTTCATCAACCTCGTGAATTCTGCGCTGCCGCCAGCCGGGCGGGAGGCCGGGGCGGAAGATCGAGATGCGGGTGGGCTTGGATTTGCTCTTGAGCAACTCATCGCGGCGGGCCTGCCATCTTGCGAGGCGCCGGGCTTGTTTGGGAAGGTCGCTGAGGGCGGCCCGCAAGGCGCGCATGCGGCTGAAGAGCTGGGCGGCGTTTATGGGTTCGTCGGGCTGCGAAAATGAGGGGGTGAAGTCGGTCGGGTTCCAAGAGCTGGAGAAGCTGGTGCGTGGGTTGGCGTTTTGGTTGAAGTCTTCGAGCAAGAAGTGTTTGAGCGGGTCGAGGAGGGCGAAGGACGGAATGCGCGATGCGTTTGTGGCTGCGAATGACCGGAAGTTTGGCAGGAGTTGGCTTGCGCCTCTTGGCTTTAAGATCAGACCCCTTGCGGCGATGACGATGAGGCGGCGGAGCGCGGATTCTGCCGGTCGCAGGATCATCAGGATTGCCGCGTAAAGGTGGTGTGGGAGGGTGAAGGCACTTGCGTCGGCGCGCAGTCCCCTCTCCGTCGGCTTCGCCGACACCTCTCTCCGGAGGGGCGAGGTTAAAAGCTCGGCGCTCAGCATCGAAAACATCAGCGCGACGATCTTGCGGAGTGCTTCGGTGTTGCGGGTGATTGCGAGCGGCCAGTCCAAGGTTTTGTTGTCTCCGTTGTTTGAACGAAACATGAACATGGACATGGAAAATTCGATTTGTCAATTGCAATTTTGTAATCTGTGTCTTTTTGACTCATTCTGAAGCCTTGGCGCGAGGCGCCCCCCCTCTGTCCTGTCGGACATCTCCCCCGCGGGGGGGGAGATCGATAATCACGTGATTTTTGTGCGACCCCATCATTTGACGATTGGCGATAGGGTGGATTGGACTTGCTCCGATAAAGTGGAGAG
>JANMQE010000041.1:0-2716 GCA_031370195.1 Phyllobacteriaceae bacterium | reverse complement strand
CTTGCCATCGAGATCGGTGCGGCCTTTGGCGTATTCCTCAGTATGAATGCCCGCGAACACGCCGGATGCCAGCATGGCCGGCGCAAAGCGCGCGCCTTCCTCATTGGTCCAGTTGGTCACCACGATGGGATGCTTCGTCTTGATGCCAAGGTCATTCATCGTGCGCACCACTTCGAGCGCGCCGAGCACGCCAAGCACGCCGTCATACTTGCCGCCGGTCGGCTGCGTGTCGAGGTGCGAGCCCATGTAGACCGGCAAAGCCTTCGGGTCTTCACCCGCGCGCTTGGCGAACATGTTGCCCATCGTGTCGACGCCCATCGACATGCCCGCCGCCTCGCACCAGCGCTTGAACAGGTGACGGCCTTCGCCATCGGCATCGGTCAATGTCTGGCGGTTGTTGCCGCCTGCGATGCCGGGGCCGATCTTGGCCATCTCCATCAGCGAGTCCCACAGCCGGGCGCTGTTGATTTTCATGTTGGATGTCAGGGCCATCGTTTTATCTCCCTGTTTCGGCCATGCCGGTTGAGGCAATGGTCCGCGTCATGAACACGCTGTTGGGGTCCGGGGCATAGCCGTCAAACGGCTCGCATGTTTCAAAACCGGCCGATCTG
The DNA here is from genome assembly GCA_031370195.1 of Phyllobacteriaceae bacterium. Classification (GTDB taxonomy): domain Bacteria; phylum Pseudomonadota; class Alphaproteobacteria; order Rhizobiales; family Rhizobiaceae; genus JANMEX01. The sequence continues at coordinate 2,105 of JANMQE010000041.1, read as the reverse complement.
TAAAGATTGTGCGCCGGAACAAAACCGGGCTGGCTGCCTGTTTCCAGACTGAGGCGCGTGAAGCCTTGGCGCAACGCATGGTCAACAAGACAGTCGAGCATCCGTCGCGACAGGCCCTCGCCGCGCCGCTCGCCAAGCACATGCATTGACTTGATTTCGGCATGGGTATCGTCGATCCGCCTGACTGCGCCCATGCCGATGGCCTCGCCACCATCACGCATGACAAAGAACGAAACGCCGGGTGCGTCGAGTTTGGACGCATCCAGCATGTGGATGCTTCCCGGCGGGCTTTGCGAATGCATGGCGTCGGTGTGCCGCTGCATCAGCAGAAGCAGGTCCGGGGTCAGCGGGCTTTCGGGCGATATGGCCAACATGCTCGCTACCCCTGTCCTCAGGCCGCCGCTTTGAGGCAATCGCCGATGGTCGAGACAATCGTGTCGATCTCCGCTTTCGATACGATCAGCGGCGGCGACAGGGCGATGATGTCGCCGGTTGTCCGGATCAGCACACCCTTTTCATAACAGTCGAGGAACACTGAGAACGCCCGCTTGGTCGGCTCGCCGGGAATGGAGGCCAGCTCGATTGCGCCGATCAGCCCGATGTTGCGGATATCGATCACATGCGGAGCGCCTTTGAGTGAATGCAGCGCATCCTCCCAATATTGGGCAAGCTCGGCGGCGCGGGTCATCAGGCCTTCTTCCTCATACACATCCAGCGTTGCCAGAGCCGCAGCGCACGCAATCGGATGCGCCGAGTACGTATAGCCGTGGAACAGTTCAATCATGTGGTCCGGGCCGGTCATGAAGGCGTTGTAGATGTCGGAGGTGCAGAACACCGCGCCCATCGGGATGACGCCGGAATTGATGCCCTTGGCGGTGGTGATGAGGTCCGGCGTGACGCCGAAATAATCGGTGGCAAACGGCGCACCGAGGCGACCGAAGCCGGTGATCACTTCGTCAAAAATCAGGAGAATGTCGTGCTTGGTGCAAATGGCGCGCACCTTCTCCAGATAGCCTTTTGGCGGGATCAGCACACCGGTGGAGCCTGCTACCGGCTCGATGATGACGGCGGCAATATTGCTGGCATCATGCAGGGCGATGATCTTTTCCAGATCGTCAGCAAACTCCGCGCCATGCTCCGGCATGCCCTTGGAGAAGGCATTGCGCTCCAGATCATGGGTGTGGCGCATATGATCGACGCCGGTCAGCAATGAGCCGAAGAACTTGCGGTTGTTCGGGATGCCGCCGACCGAAATTCCTCCGAAATTGACGCCGTGATAACCGCGCTCGCGGCCGATGAGCCGGGTCTTGGTGCCCTTGCCCCGGGCGCGCTGGTAGGCGATGGCGATTTTCAGCGCGGTCTCGACCGACTCAGAACCTGAATTGGTGAAGAACGCATGATCCAGCGGCCTTGGCAGATAGTTGACCAGCCGCGCGGCCAATTCAAACGCCTTCGGGTGGCCCATCTGGAAGGCAGGCGCATAATCCATCTGCGCCACCTGATCCTGCACCGCCTTGACGATCTTCTCGCGGCCATGCCCGGCGTTGCAGCACCACAGGCCTGCTGTCCCGTCGAGCACCTGCCGTCCGTCGTCTGTGGTGTAGTGCATGTCCTTGGCACCGACGAACAGGCGCGGGTTGCGCTTGAACTGCCGGTTGGATGTGAACGGCATCCAGAGTGCTTCCATGTTGTTCAGGGATTTGGGGGCCACGCTCATGTCGTTCTCCTCAGGATATCTTTTTCAAGCCAATCGAACGACGCAGCGCATCCTTCACCGAACCGGAAGCATCCGTTCATTCTTGTCACCAGCCTATCGGATGCAAGCCTTTGCATCGATACCCATTGCGGCATGATCTGGCGGCTTTTTGCCGCTTCTTTGCCGTCCGTTGGAGTTCCCAGTCCGACCGCCGGTTTCCATGTATGTCGCCATGCCCGAAAACTTGACCAACCGGTCAAAAGTGAGGCTAGAAGAGCCAAGGGGAGCGGTCAAGTGCGGACTGTGGAAATTGCCAGTTGAACTGACTTTCGCATTTGCCCATGATGAGTGTTCACAGAGCAGGCAGAACATGGACGTGACCGTCAACACCAGGAAGGACGCGGGCGAC
>JANMQE010000017.1:0-2041 GCA_031370195.1 Phyllobacteriaceae bacterium | reverse complement strand
CGGGCTTCGACGGCGGCGTTGGCGTCGTCGGAGTTTGCGGCTTTCAACCCGTCGAGCACTTCGGTGATCAAATTGCCGACTTCGATGAATTCTGCCTTGCCGAAGCCGCGCGTCGTGCCGACCGGGGTTCCGAGGCGGATGCCGGAGGTTATGGTGGGCTTTTGCGGATCGTTGGGCACACCGTTTTTGTTGCAGGTGATGAAGGCGCGGCCCATCGCGGCTTCCGATGCCTTGCCGGTCAACTCCTTCGGGCGAAGATCGACCAGCATCAGATGCGTATCGGTGCCGCCGGAGACGATGGCAAAACCGTTGGCGACCAGCGTTTCGGCCAGAACCTTGGCGTTTTCCTTCACGGCCTTGATGTAGGTCTTGAAATCGTCGGTCAGCGCCTCGCCGAAGGCAACCGCCTTGGCGGCGACGACATGCATGAGCGGGCCGCCTTGCAGGCCGGGGAAAACGGCTGAATTGATTTTTTTGGCGATGTCTTCGTCATTGGTCAGCACGAGACCGCCGCGCGGGCCGCGCAGGGTTTTGTGGGTGGTAGATGATGCGACGTGGGCATGCGGAAATGGCGAGGGATGTTCGCCGCCAGCGACCAGACCGGCAAAATGCGCCATGTCCACCCACAGATATGCGCCGACTTTGTCGGCAATGGCGCGGAATTTTGCAAAGTCGATGACGCGAGAATAAGCCGAGCCGCCGGCAATGATCATGACGGGCTTGTGCTCAAGTGCCAGCGCTTCAACCTGATCGTAATCGATGAGGCCGGTTGCAAGATCAAGGCCGTACTGGATGGCGTTGAACCATTTGCCGGACTGGTTTGGCTTGGCGCCGTGGGTGAGATGGCCGCCGGCATCAAGGCTCATGCCAAGGATTGTGTCGCCTGGTTTGGCCAGCGCCATGAACACGGCCTGATTGGCTTGGCTACCCGATGAGGGCTGGACGTTGGCGAATTTGCAGCCGAACAGTTTTGTGACGCGCTCGATGGCCAGATCTTCGGCGATATCGACAAAATGGCAGCCGCCATAATAGCGGCGGCCGGAATAGCCTTCGGCGTACTTGTTGGTCATTACAGACCCTTGCGCTTCCAGTACGGCGCGGGAGATGATGTTTTCAGAAGCGATCAGCTCGATTTCATGGCGTTGGCGGCCAAGCTCGGAGCGGATTGCGCCAAACAATGCGGGATCGGCTTCTTCGAGCGAGCGGTTGAAAAACTTGGTGTTTGCCTTCGACATGCGGGAACCCTTCCATGGAAGCAGGCGGGTGACCGCCAAATGATGCGCGGCAATAGCATGAAAGTTTTCGGGAATGAAAGCGGCGCTGCGCCGCAGACCGGCCTCAATGCGAAATCGGCGCTGAAGGTGCGGATAAGTGGGAGATGCTGGCGGGGTTGATTGTCTGCACCTGATTTGATGTGACCACCGCCAACGGCATGGGTTCCGGGTTCCGCTGCGCGGCCCCGGAATGACGAAGTTATGGCGACTTGTTCGGCCAAAAAGGCAGGTCTGGGTCGTCGGGACAAGCCCGACGATGACGACATTGGGGGATGAAGGCGGTCAGGTGTCACCCCTTATCAGGCCCGTTGACCGCGTGAAGCGCGAGGCCGTGGCACTCTCGCAACACCTCATCGACATCATGGATTGACCGTTGTCTCCAGCCGGGTGGGAGGCCGGGGCGGAAGATGGAGATGCGGGTTGGACGCTTGGCTTTGAGTGCCAAATCACGCCGGGACTGCCATCTTGCGAGGCGGCGGGCTTGTTTGGGGATGTTGCTGAGGGCGGCCCTCAAGGCGCGCATGCGGCTGAAGAGCTGGGTGGCGTTGACGGGTTCGTCGGGTTGGGAAAATGATGGAGCGAAGTCGCTTGGGTCCCAGGAGCTGGAGAAGCTGGTGCGTGGGTTGGCGTTTTGGTCGAAGTCGTTGAGCGAGAAATGTTTGAGCGGGTCGAGGAGGGCGAAGGATGGGATGCGCGCGGCGTTTGCGGCGGCGAATGAAGGGAAGTTTGGCAGGGATTGGCTCGCGGATCTTGGCTTCAATGTCAAA
>JANMQE010000815.1:0-1606 GCA_031370195.1 Phyllobacteriaceae bacterium | reverse complement strand
AAACGCGTCGCGACCGAAAATGTCCCGATCTATCGTCGGCGAAACCGGATTGGCTTCAAATCCCACCTCAGCGCTCTGGATTCCGGGTTCCGCTGCGCGGCCCCGGAAAGACGGAGCCGTGCGGGAAATCACCCAAAATCCCATATGCGATAGCCCCCCCAAAAGGCGGGAGATTGGGCTGCGCCGATTTCGTTGGTTACTTTTCACTTGAGGTGTTGCACGAACAACATCGTGTGGCAGTAAAACTGCGAGCGATCCTGACGAGTAGCCGTCCTTCTCAGGCAAACATCCGCCCTTCCTCCGACCGCTGAAAGTAGATCAGGTCCATCACCGGCGCATGCTCTCCCAAGCCGGTGAGCAGTGCGCTGGCTTGGCCACGATGGTGGGTTTGGTGATTGAAGAGGTGCGCCAATGCGGGCGTCAGTCGCTGGCTGATGGTGCGCAGGTCGGTCACTGTGGTGTAGGTGAAGCGGCCGGTGAAGGCTTCGGTGCGCAAATCATCAATCCACGCGATGATTCGCGCATCTTCCGCCTCACGGGCGAGGCGGAGCAAGACGAAATCGTCGTAGAGAATGGTGTCGAGTCTGGACGGCGCGTCGCCCTCCCCGGTGAAACGCTTCATCCAGATGCGGTCGGCGACGAGGATGTGGTTGAGTGTGCCGTGCACCGATTTGAACGCCGCACCGCGGTCGAGACGGTAATCCTCGTCGGCAAGGTTTGCCACAGCGGAATAAAGAACGCTGTTTGCCCACGCATTGTAGGCGGCGAACATGCGGAAATGGGATTTCATGGCAGTGACCTCGTTGGCGAGGGTTTAGCGTTAGATTTGGGGAAAGGCGAGGGGTGCCGGGGTTGGAGACCATGGGTTCGCTTGAATGGGGTGGGAGCGTGTGGGTTCAGGCAAGGCACGGTGCCTGATGAAAGGGCTGACAAAAGCGGACCCTCGGCGCTTCCCTTCTCCCGCCACTTGCGGGGAGAAGGTGGCCCAACGGGCCGGATGAGGGGCAGCGCCGAGGATAGAGAGTATTCAATTCACGCGGCACGTTCCGATCACGGTTTGGCTTGCCACTCCATCTCGCGCTGCACTGATTTATGCAGCACGAGGTCCGTCGCTGAACGACCGGCGTGGAGTGTGAACGCGCCCGCGCGCGCGACCCAGTGCTGTTGCTTGACGTCGAACGTTGCGAATGAACGGGGGGTCAGAACTGCGCGGGCGGTGCCTGTTTCTCCGGCAGCAAGGTGCAGTTTGGCAAAACCCTTCAACTCGCGGACAGGGCGTGGCAGAACGGGCGTTGTGTCCTCGACATAGATTTGGACGACATCGCTGCCAGCACGGGAACCGGTGTTTGTGACATCAACTTCAACAATGAAATCATCGCCTTGCGGTGTGATCCTCAGATTTTTCCAGTCAAAAGAGGTGTAAGAAAGACCAAATCCGAACGGGAATAGCGGCGCGATGCCGGTTTTGTCATAATGCTTGTGGCCGATGAACAGGCCCTCCTCGTAGCGCACCTTGCCGTTCAATCCGGGATAGACTTCCGGGTCCTGGCTCTGTGCCGGATTGTCAGACCAGCGGACGGGAAATGTCTGCGGCAGGCGCCCGCCG
>JANMQE010000812.1:0-1545 GCA_031370195.1 Phyllobacteriaceae bacterium | reverse complement strand
CCAACCGCAAATGGTATTTGCCCGACTTTTTCTCAGTGCTGTTGGCGTTGGCAGGATATATGCAAGTGTAGTCGCCCGACCCGCATCGGCCTTCGGCCTGGCGGGTGCCCCGGGCTCCTCCACTTGCATATATTCTGAGTTCTCGAACTTTCGGGCTTGGGGGTCACCCGGATGTTCGGTGATCCATGACCGAGGCAGTTCGCAGGCGGATGCCGTCATGAGCGTGACGTCATCCTTCTCGACAGAAATAGGGATGACCACTTTCGGGAATGCAAATCCTACAGTTTCAGCCCGTTGCCGAAAGTGAAGAGATCGAACACGAGGATGCAAATTGGACTGGTTGGAAAAATTGCGGCCATTACCGGCGCCACGTCCGGTATCGGGCTGGAATGTGCAAAATCATTCCTGAATGCCGGCGCGACAGTTGTTCTCATTCACCACTCCGAAGACAAGCTCAAGTCGGTGTGTGGCGCGCTGGGAAAAAATGCGATCCCCCTGGTGATTGACCTGACGAATGCGGCAAGCGTCGAAACCATGATGCCCTCGATTTTGCAGAAAGCAGGTGGTTTGGACATCTTCCATGCCAATGCCGGAAGCTATGTCGGCGGGCCTTTTGTCGAAGGCGACCCCGATGAATGGGACAAAATGTTGGATATCAACGTCAATGCGGTGTTTCGCAGCGTGCATGCCGTGTTGCCCTTCATGATCAAACAGCAAAGCGGCGATGTCATCATTACCGGCTCCATTGCCGGTGTGGTCCCTACCGTCGGGGAGCCCGTCTACAGCGCATCAAAGCACGCGGTACAGGCTTTCGCGCATGCTGTGCGCCGTCAGGTTTCAGAACATGGTGTTCGGGTCGGTTCGGTGTTGCCGGGGCCTGTCGTAACGAAGCTGTTGGAGGATTGGCCGAAGAAAAATCTCGATGTTATTTTAGCAAGCGGAGCGCTGATGGAGCCTGTCGAAGTGGCTGAGTGCGTCATGTTCATGGTGACACGCAATCCAAAAGTGACAATCCGCGACATTGTTGTTTTGCCAAACACAGTTGACTTGTGATCGCGATGAAGGCCGGAGCGTTAAGCGCCGTTTGAGAATAGTCCGTAAATTTCTGGATAGATAAAATGGTCAATGCAAAATCTGAGTATGCTCTTAGAACTTCCAATCATCTTCAAAAATGCAAACCACTTTGGCTTTGCCGGTCAACATTGGGACGAAATACTGTTTGAGCGGTGCGAGCCCAAGTTGGTCTTGAGAGGGAGGCAAGTTGGTCTTGAGAGGGAGGCAGGATATATCGAAGAGTAAGCGTTGTGTCTTTGTTGGTATGTTTGTATGGAAAATCGACTTTTGTGGACGTGAACCGCTCCCGGATCTGCGCAGGATTTCAAGCGTGTCCAATGAGCTTTACAGAGCGCTACGCAACCATGAACCGTGAGCTGAACGGCAGGCTGGCGGCGCCGACGGCTTTTGGCGGGCCTTCGATGTTGCCTGCAATTGCACGCAGGCCCGGGATGGCAGCCTCAAGTTCCTCGCACGCCTGACGGCATGTTG
>JANMQE010000787.1:0-1662 GCA_031370195.1 Phyllobacteriaceae bacterium | reverse complement strand
GAGCACTTCGTGCATCGCTCCGGCTGCGTTGAGTTCGTTTTCCCAAGCCTCTTCGTCGAAATGTTTGAGCGGGTCGATGAGTTGGAACGACGGCGTGTGGGAGCCGGTGGAAGAGGCGGAGGATGCGAAGAATGCGGGGAGCGGGCGCGCGGCGCGCGGGTTCAGCATCAGGCCCCGCGCTGCAATCACGATCAATCTGCGGATGGCGGATTCGCAGGGGCGCAGGATGAGCAGGATGGCAGCGTAGAGGTGGCGCGGGAGGGTGAATTCCCCTCTCCGGTCCGCTTCGCGGACCACCTCTCCCCGGAGGGGCGAGGTTAAAAGCTCGGCGCTTGATTTAACCTCGCCCCGCTTGCGGGGCTCCGAAGGACGGGCGAGACCCGTGGCTCGCCCCGGCACGGTGTCGGCGCAGCCGTCGGAGAGGGGACTGCTGCCGGACAAGTGACTGTTGCCGGAGCCGACACTTCGCAACATCGCGAACAACTCGGCGATGATGCCAAGCAGTAGTGCGTGGTTGCGGGTGATGGCCATTTCCCAGTTCACTTGTTGCGTCTTCCCTTGTTGAACACGAGGGGGATTATCGCGCGGGATTTTGAGGGGGTGGATAGAATCACGAAATTGAAATTGTGATTTGAATGATTTCAATCGGTTGGCGGATAAATGCAGCGGGATAACTTCGTCGGTTTGCTTGCTTATCTGCCTGACTCGCCCTCACCGCTTCGCTGCGCGAAGCCCCTCTCCCGCTTCGCGGTAGAGGTTAAACAACGCTTGAACCTTTTTTGCTTGCCCCGCGACTGAGGCTAAGGGACTGCATTCCGCTTGTCCCGGCAAGGAGCCAATCATGCCCGGAAACTTGAGGCATTCAGCGGGTTTCGGCGTTTCGGGTTCTGGTCGTTTATCCGGTCAGAAGTCAGCGTTTGAACCTGCCTGCGTACTATCGCCCCGTTCTCTCAAATGCATGCTCGCGGACGCGTTGACGCGTTGCGTGGCGAAGAGTAACGTTGGGTCATATTGGGGTCGCGACAACAGAAATCCGGCGGATTCTGCCGCCGAGCATGCTTTTGGACAAGAGCGTGAGGGCAGGGTCTTGTTCCGGAACAGCGGGAGGAACTCCATGTCCAGATCACTGCTTTCAACGTCTTCTGTTTGCAGCGCGTTCATGCGTGTCGGCATTGGAGCGATTGCCTCGGTGTTGCTGAGCGGGACTGTGCTTGGCGGCACGGCGCATGCGCAGGATGTGCGGGTTTTCTCTGAAGGATCGATGGCGGTGACCGGATTTTCCGGCACGATTATCCCCGGAATAGAAGAGGGTTTGCCGCCAGGTGTTGACGCGATTGACGAGACGATGCTTGACCTTGAGGGCAAAACTCTCAGGGTTTTTGACGTTTCAAATCTTGGCGGACCGCCAAGCGGGCAACTGGTCAACACGCCGCTGCCGTTTGAAGTTTCGGCGCGGCAGATTGGACAGGTGTTCGGCCTCGCCTACGATGACGGCAAGCGGGCGGACACGACAGAAACGGTGCCGAACCTTTATGCCACGGCGACCTCGCTGCATGGCATCCAGATTGTGACGCCGGACGATGACGAGGACGGGCGTGCAGAACGCCAGCGCGGCGGCACAGCCGGCGCGCAGTTCATGGACGGGCAGTTCGGCACCGATCT
>JANMQE010000773.1:0-7224 GCA_031370195.1 Phyllobacteriaceae bacterium | reverse complement strand
TAACGCTCCCACAGCGACTTGAACTGGTCGGTGCGCAAGTCGTCATCGACTTCCTTCATGAAACTATCGTCAGACATGTTCCGGGCTGTTCCTTGTGGTCATGCTTGAATGTGGCGGCCTTCTAGCCGGAAAGCGTGTCGGCGAACAGGTCTGATTTCATAATTCAGAGTATCGGTGTCACATCGGAGAAACGCCGAACAGCCATTCGTGCAATTTCCAGACAAACAGGGCGTAGATGACGACGCCTGAGACAATGGCGATGATGTCGTTGCTGACAGGCCCGGCAACTGCTGCGCCCATGTCGCCACGGCGCTTGACGGCAATGCGGTCCCAGACTGCCCATGCCAAGAACGACCCAAATAGAATGAGTGAGGCAAGATCGCCATTCGACAGGAGATGGCCGAATGCCCAGAGCTTGATGGACAGCAGGAACGGATGTTTGAGGATCGGCTTGAGTTTGCCTGCCGGGAGGTTGGCCACCATCATGGATATGATGGCGAGCAGCATCAACAGCGCGTTGACGTGCTTCATCCATGTTGGCGGCTCGTAGATAAACGCGGCTTCGGGGCGGGCGAGCGCGTAGCCCCAGACAATGAGAGCAAGGCCAACCACAGAAATGAGCGAGTAGATGCCTTTCCAGCCGCCCTCGCCGCGCTGTCTGATTTGCGCATCGCGGAATGCCGGGGACAAAATGCGCACGGAATGGACGCCGAGGAAGACGACAATGCCGAGGATCAACACAAGCATAACGGGGCTCCTTCGCGACAGCGGGTCATGACCACAGGATAAGCCCAAGCGGGCACATCCGGCAAGCAAGCCTAAAGCCGCCACAATGCGACATTACCGGCACGGGATGAATTTGTATCGCTTTTCCTTGGCGTTAGCCGTACTCATCAGCCCCGGTGCCGCATTGGCCGCTGATACGGCCAAGCCGGACCAGATTGTGCTGATCTCGTTTGACGGGGCGCACGACACTATGCAGTGGCGGCGCAGCCTGGCGCTGGGGCAAAAGACCGGCGCGAAATTCACCTATTTTCTCAACTGCGTGTTTTTGCTGTCGCCCGAGAACAAGGGATTGTTCGATGCGCCCGGCAAGGGTGCGGGGCGGAGCAATGTCGGCTTTGGCAAATCCAAGGCGGATGTTTCGGCGCGGCTTGGCCATATCTGGCGTGCTCATGTCGACGGCCATGAGATTGCCAGCCACACGTGCGGGCATTTCGATGGCAAGGACTGGACGGCGAAGGACTATGCCAAAGACCGTGCGCAGTTTCACGCCATCATGGCAGATGCGTGGACGATCAATGGCGAGCCGCGCGAGCCGTTCGGCTGGCGGGGATTTGTGGAAGACAGCCTGAAGGGCTTTCGCGCGCCGTATCTGTCGGTTGGGGCGGGATTGGAAGCGCACTTGCGCAGCGGCGGGTATCTGTATGATGCCAGTGGTGTCGAGCGCGACATTGCAAAGCCGAAACTGAAGGCGGGAGTGCTGCGGTTTGCCCTGCCGACCATTCCCGAAGGGCCGGACCATCGGCGCATCATCGCGATGGACTATAATCTGTTTGTGCGCCACTCCGGCGGGTTCGAGCGGACGGACAGGGATGGCGTGTTTGAACAGCGGACGCTTGACGCGCTTTATGGCGCGTTCAACGGGCAATATTCCGGCAAGCGCAATCCGGTGCAGTTCGGCCTGCATTTCACGCTGATGAACGGCGGTGTTTACTGGCGCGCGGTGGAGCGTTTTGCAGCGGATGTGTGCGTCAAGGCGGATGTGAAGTGTATTACATATGAAGAGTATGCGCGCGGTCAAAAGGCCGCGAATGTCGCGGCGGCTTGGGCGAAGCGCGGCGGGTCGTGAGGGCTACGCCGAGGGTGCCGTCTGCTCGTCGAGCCATTTTTGGTCGATTTCGGGGAGAGGTTCGTTGTCGATGACGGCTTCGAATGCCGACAGGCGTTTGTAGATTGACATCAATTCAACCACGGTTGGCCATGAATTGACGAGATACTGAAATGAACTGGATACCTGGTTGAAGGCGGAGCTTATTTGCTGGAACACGCCAAAGGTTATGGCACCGGCTGCAATCGTCGGCACCATGACGACCAACGAGAAAATATTGTCCGCCTGGAGATAAAAATAGCGGAAGACGTTGAAGTAAGCGTAGTGAAAATAGAGGGTGAAGTAATTTTTGCGGACCGCAGAAAAAAGCTCTGCGATGGTAGGCGGCGAAGCCCGGGCGGCGTCGTCTTCACCAAAGACAAGCTCTTTGCGGAGCGCAGCTTCGACCCGTTGGTTTTTGAAGTATAGACCGGGCAATTTGATACCGGCCACAACGAGCAATACCGTGCCAAACAGTGACCAAACGATAGCGGCAACCACCAGCGGGGCCGGAATTTTCCCGACAATCGGCAACTCCGTGATGTAGGATGAAAGCCCGTAGAGAATTGGCAAGAACGCCACCAGCGTCAAAATTGAGTCCACTGCACTGATGAAAAGCGCCTCCATTGTTTCGGAAAAGCGCATGGTGTCTTCTTGCACACGCTGAGACGCGCCTTCTACAGTGCGCAGCTTCTTCCAGTAATTCACGTAGAAATTGTTCATAGCCGTTCGCCAACGGAAAATCCAATGGCTGACGAAGAACCGGTTGACGACAAGCACCGCGATCCAAACAAACGCGATTTCAATGAAGTCCAAAGTTCCCGCAAACAGCTCGCTGGCGGGCACTGTGCCTTTTGTTTCTCCCGTCAGTGCTTTTTGCACCAAATCAAAAAACGTTCCGCGCCAATTGTTCAATGCAACGGATGTGTCAACCGAAAACTGGGTCATAAAAATCAGCAGCATAGTTCCTGCTATCGACCATCTGTTCCAACGGTGCGGGCTGTACCATTGCCAAAAGGCGTAGAAAATCAGCGAGCACAAGGCGTAAAATATGTAAAACCACAGAGCATCTGTGGACCAAAAATAGCTGACGTTGCCAAGTTGCGACGAGTCAGGCGTTGGCGCGAGGCCCATAAACGCGCCCCATCCGCTGCCGCCAAGCTGCCACACGGCCATACAGGCCAACGCCCACAACGCGGCGGAGGCGAAGAAGAGTTTCGGCTGCGGAAAAAACGAACGGAACATGTGGCGGACCCTTGTGGCGATTCGCCGGAAGGTAGCTTATCCCGCACGATTTGCCAGTGACGCTTGGGTGAGCAGGGATTGTGCGGTGCGCCACCGTGAACGGTTACCGCTTGAGTGCCAGAGGCAATTCGTCAAACAGCGTTGGCACGTCGCCAATTTGCGCCTTCTCGATCTCAAGCAGCCTGAGTTTGGTGTTCACGCCGCCGCCAGCCGAGAAGCCGGTCAGTTTTCCGCCCGCGCCAAGGATGCGGTGGCACGGGACGATGATCGGGAAGGGGTTGGCTCCCAGCGCCCTGCCGACCGCCCGCGCATATGATTTGTCGCCAAGTTCATTTGCCAAATCGCCATAGGTTCGGGTTTGGCCGGGCGGGATGGCGCGAGACAGGCGGTAAACGCCGAGAGCGAAGGGGTCGATGGCGGAGAAGTCGCAATCGACGAAAGCAAGGTCGTTCGGAAGGCCGGACACAAGTTCCTGAATTCCTGCGATTGCATCCTTCACAAAATCCGGAGGCACACCCTCGAACGCCCCGCCTGCCCGCTTCGCCATACGCCCCGCCGTCAACTCCGGCGTTGCCTCGGGCAGATGCGAGCCGCAGACCTTGCCGTCGCGCCATGCAATTGCGCAGGTGCCGACAGGGGTGGGGAAAAGGGTGAAATGTGCTGAATTTGGCATCAGAAGGTCAGCACCTTGCCATCACCGCGTCGCATCGACGGCTTTGACATGGCCACCGGCAGCATAGTCAAGGATGGCGCGGTCTGCCGTCAGAATGGAGTAACCTTGTTGCCTTGCCGTTGCCACGAGAAAGCGGTCGGCCGGATCGCCATGCATGTCGCCGGGAAGATTGACGGCGTCCATGGCGACCCGCGCATCAAGCGGGATTGTCTGCCAAGCCGGATGGTTCGAGGCCTTGGCGAACCATGTCCATGCCGGCTCGCCAAGGTCAATCCGGCCTTTCCAGACCAGCATCGCAATTTCCCATGCCGAAATGGCGCTGACGTGGAACGGATCGGATTGATCGCACCTGTTGATCATCAATCTCCCCTTTGCACCAAGCCGAGCATCGTCCGTCGCCGACCAAATCATGACGTGCGTATCCAGCAGGATCAACGCATCGCTTCCCACTCATCGGGGTCAACCACCGGTGCGAACGGATCGTCGTAGCGCAGGACGGTGCCTTTCATCGAACCGATAAAAGAAATCGCGGCCTCCGCATCTTTGCGCGCCGGATACATCTCGGCAACCGGCTTGCCACGGTTTGTGACGATGATCGGCACCTTTGTGCGGTTCATCTCGTCGATCAGCGCAAGGCATTTGGCCTTGAAGTCGGTGGCAGTGACTGTGGTGGCGTTCATGGCCATGGCCTTTCTGTACAGATAATATGGTCATTTAACACTTATAAGTCAAACCGGGCTTTTGGCGTGCCATCAGCCAGCTGGACGCGGCCGGAAAGGGACATACATCAGTCCATACAAATCTGGCGCACGAGATGTAGTTTGGCAGACTCGGCAGGGATTGAGGCAACTGACCGCTATGAACAAACCAAAACCGCTTAAGCAATTTCCTGTATTGCTGGCTGATGAAGACGCCGAGCGCTTCGTCGATGAAGCCGATCTGTCCGAATATGATTTGTCCGGCTTCAAGCCGATGAAATTCGAACTGCGCCGCAAGGATGCCCGCGTCAACATGCGCCTTCCAACGCCGCTGCTCGACCGGAGCAAACAACGCGCTGCCGAGACGGGGATTCCCTATCAGAGGCTGATGCGGGATTTGATGGAGCGGGGGTTGGAGAAGGCGGGGTAGTTTAGTGCCGAGCAATTGCCCAAGTAGGTCGGATTTAAAAAATTGATCATGCGAATGAGGTACGGACCCCATGAGTCATGCGACCCGCTAGTTTGGAACGCTAATCCAGTCGAGAAGAGACCGTACAATCGATACCATTGTGCCGCAGAACTTCGGCAAATGCAGTTGCGTACGCAACAGCCCGATCAATAGATTGACTACCAGCTTCGGTAAAAATCTGTGCGCCTGACTGATAATGACGATAGGCGTGGTTTGTTCTGATTGCCCACCGGGCGAAGCCGCGTCGGGCGTCCTTTACCCTAACCCAGGCGTTTCCACAAAGACCCTCCATTTCAATGTCGTACCCTTGGACCTTCATAGGTGTTGGTACGACGTTCATGGCAGCAGCTTTCCCTGCATCCGAACCAATCTGAAATATTGCCTCCCAACGATGATCACCAAAGACATCTGACGAAACTACAGGAGGTCGGACGCCGGAACTGCCAACTGTAATCGACGCTGGTTTCTTTGCGGGAACTGCAGTCGACAATCGAGGTTGCTGGCCAGGTTCCATGATCCAATTGGTATCAACGGCAACGGTTCGTCCATTACGACCCACAACCGGTATCACCGCGTTAAAGGTCACGCCTAGACCTTCTTGCCAAGTCTTGACACCAAGCTCAACCAATGTGGCGGCTTTTAAGCCGTCATGCAATTGCGCGGCCAAGTACCTCCAATCATCTGCGTTTATGCCAAGCGTCTCGCGAAAAAATTTTGCCTTGGAACTACCGTTCGGATGATTGGGGTCCAAAAGGTAGCGAACAAACTTTGATTCTGGCAGTTCTGCTTCCAGAGGATTGGTCGGATCACGCCCAGCATCGAAGGAATAGGACCCTTTTCCATCTTCCACAGGTACGCGGAACGCTAGCGCGGCAAGAACCCGCTCTTGCAGTGTAAATTTGCGCTTTCCACTGTATCGTTCCAGCGATATTTGACCACGAGGCGAAAGACCGCCTTTAGCTACTAATTCAGTCGATAATGCATTCAGTTCACCGAATTTTACTACTCTTAAACCACGTGGTTCAAATGTGTTAGAGCCCTCAAAAGGCGTGTCCAATACACCCTCCCAGCCCAGTTCTAAAACCACTTGTCCGTCAATTAAGGCAGCATCTTTGATAAGGAACTCGGAAAAAATTTTCATTTGGATCGGATTTCCGGAATCCAGCTCGATTGCACCAAGGTATCCGTTAGCTTTCTGAAGCGAACGATCAACCGCATATGAAATTTTTCTACATAGTGAATTGACTGATATGCAATGAATATTTTTTCTTGCCAAAATTATAGGAAATGTTTCTAAATTCAACGTATTCCATTGTTGTGAAAGTGCATCTGCCAAGTCCCAAATTATTGTTCGATAAACTTCCATATCATAAGACTGTGTATGCCTTAGACTACGTGCATCTCGAGTGACCGAAGTAATCTTACTTGCGAGCTCGGAGACAATCGCGTCACCACGGCGCACAGAAGTTCGAGTAGTTCCGGTAGGGTCAGCCTCCGACAACGCCCTCAAGAACGCAGGATCAAAGTCGCGGCCATACCAGCCCGAAACGCCATCGGCATCAGCGTTAAACAAAAATACGATAGAAGATGTTTCGATAACACGCCTGCGCACAATACACTTCCCTCACTCCCACTCAATCGTCCCCGGCGGCTTGCTGGTCACATCGTACACCACGCGGTTGATCCCGCGCACTTCGTTGATGATTCGTGTCGCCGTGCGGCCGAGGAACGCCATGTCGTAGGGATAAAAATCAGCCGTCATGCCATCGACCGAGGTCACCGCCCGCAGTGCGCAGACGAATTCGTAGGTGCGGCCATCGCCCATGACGCCGACGGTTTGGACGTTTGTCAGCACCGCGAAGGCTTGCCAGATTTTGTCGTAGAGGCCGGCCTTTCGGATTTCTTCGAGATAGATGGCGTCGGCTTCCTGCAGGATTTTGATCTTCCCGCGGGTGACGCCGCCCGGCAGGCGGATGGCGAGGCCGGGGCCGGGGAAAGGGTGGCGGCCGATGAATGAGTCCGGCAGGCCAAGTTCGCGGCCGAGCGCCCTCACCTCATCCTTGAACAGTTCGCGCAAGGGTTCTACCAGCGACATGTTCATGCGATCCGGCAGGCCGCCGACATTGTGGTGGCTCTTGATGGTAACCGACGGGCCGCCGGAGAAGGAGACGCTTTCGATGACGTCCGGATAGAGCGTGCCTTGGGCAAGGAAGGCGAACTTGCCGCGCCCGTCTTCCTCCAGTTTGTGCGCTTCCCGCTCGAACAGCTC
>JANMQE010000770.1:0-1867 GCA_031370195.1 Phyllobacteriaceae bacterium | reverse complement strand
GCGCTGGCGACGCTCAAGATCATAAATCGTGACCGAACGGTTCAGATATTCCATCTCGCGCTCGCGGCGGGTCGGCAGCTTGCCGAACAGGGCGGACATAAGGGACTTCTTCATTTGTATTCTCCTTGTTCTCTCCCTGCTTTGGAATATGGGCGTCATGTTGCACTGCAACAAGTGCGGCGTACGGGTGGGAGCCATGCGGTTGATGCATGGGTTTATCAACCACTTCGAAACCAATCCGCTTAATCGCCCTGCAACCGCAATGCGCTAAGACAACTGCAAACGCCAACGGCGGCAGGGGAGAATTGCGCCATGTTGAAGAAAATCGCTGCCGGTCTTGTGCTTTATGCCGTTGCGTTTGGCGGCTCCAATCTCACCGGCATGGGCGGCGGCACGTTTTCACCCACGAACGTTTCAAATGACAAACCGTCGGCAATCCCCGCCGCCAAGCTTGGTGCTGATCCCAAAGCGCCACGCCCGCTCAACGACAATGTCATTGCCTATTCAACCGAAGACGAGGCAATGAACGCTGCCAAGGCGCAAGGCCGCAAGACGCTGCCGCGCTTTGAACGCATGTGGGACGAGCAGGCGCCCGGCACGTTCTCGATCAAGTTCCCGCTGACGCAAAACGGCGAGACCGAGCACATCTGGCTGCAAATCGATGGCATCAAGGATGGGAAGTTTGCTGGCCGCCTTGCCAACGTGCCGGTCAACGGTAATCAATACAAGATGGGCCAGCGCATGACCGTTGCCAAATCTGATGTTGAAGACTGGATGATCCGCGACGGTGATGGCATTTGGGGTGCATACTCCGCCCGGGTCATGCTCGCCGCCATGCCCAAGGACCAAGCCGCCGCGCTGCAGGCGATGTTGCGGGACTAAAATCCACGTTGATGGCCAACTGGAGCAATTTTCTGCGCTTCCGGTGCTCACGTACGTTATGCCCCGCCCTTAAGCGGCAAGCCGCTGGCGGGGGCCCGGCAACTACGCTCCGCTCCGGTTCTCGAAATTCGCTCCATTTGACTCATCAAACCGGATTTTGAGTTAGGCATTGAGCGGTCACCAGTCATCATAGGCCGGACATTTATCGATCTTCGTCAGCCTGAATTCCTTGTCGTCCGCGCCGGGTACAAGATCCGGCCCGCTACCCTCGCCGCCGCCGCATTCGTTGGTCATCGAGATGCCCCACTTGTCGCCGAACGACAGTGTGACGGCGTTGGCATCGCCCTTGAGCAACACGCCGCCGCCATCGCAATCGACGCCGCAGTCGATGCCGCCCTCGTAGAGCCCGCACTCGCCGCCGGTCGAGGCGATGTCATCGCTGCCCTTCCGCTTGGCGCGCAGATCAAAGTAATAATTGCGCTGGCCGTCGGGATATCCGGTGTCCGGATCATGGCGGTAGTACGCGAGCCGCAACTCGATGTAGGAAACCGTCTGCTGCGGATGCGCTTTCAGATGCGCGGCGTCGTAGGTGCGGGCAAAGCAAATATGCCCGCCGGGCGTTGGCGGCAGAATGTCCTTCAGCGCGCCTTCTTCACCTGGCATTACAGTGCCAGCCTGCGCCAGTGTGGCAAGCGCGGTGAAAAGAAGAGTGGCAAAACGCAAGCGCATGGCGGGCTCCTGTGGCGTGAGTTGCAAGGTTATGACGCGGGTTGGCGGGTGGCAAGAGGGGTGGCTCGCCAGCCTTCCCCCCCCCCCTTGAGCTACGGGATGCACACATTTGATTCTTCTGTGAAACTCTGACTCTCTGCCGCTTGATTTGCTTGATTTGGAGGGATTGAGATGGGTTTTGGCTTTCGGAGCGACGCGCGTTTGGCGCAGCGTCGGGATTGGCTTTTGGACAGGGTTGTGGAGACGGGGAGCGTTG
>JANMQE010000669.1:0-2919 GCA_031370195.1 Phyllobacteriaceae bacterium | reverse complement strand
GCGGCGCACCACCGCGCCCGGCACGGCGCGAAAACCGGCAGCGCGGAAGTGATTGTCGCCCCATCCGGCGTATTTGAGGTCAACCTTGTCAAACCCGTTGGCCATCGAGCCATCGGCGCTGGTGTAAGGGATGACGGCATTGTCCGTCAGGCGGAAGGACAGCAGCACCGCCTTCTTCAGCCACTGGTGCACAACCCAATTGCCGTCATCGCCGCGCGTCGCCACCCGCGCCTTGCCGCTGTCCAAAAGGTCCAACGCTTCGTTCACCGCCTCGCGCACTTCGCCCTTTGTGCCGGTGTTGATCGTGTCACGCGCGTCAAAAGCGGCTTCGATGATCTTTTCAAGTGCGGCAAATGACATGAAACGCTCCGTTCAGGGCCTGTTAACCAAGGCCTAACCATGTTGGGTAGAAAAGGGGATAGCCCCGTTCGGGGCGACGTTTATGAGAAAGCCGCCGGTGGGTCAATCAATGAGGCCGGGCGCATCTGGGGACCGTGCGATGAATCCGATGGACAAGGAAGGCTGGTCATCACTGACCCATTCAACCGAGACGGTTGAAAAGACCAATCTCATGCCGGATACGCCGCAGACCCGGTCAAAGGCCTACCGCCTCGCCTTCACCGATGAAGAGTTCATGCTTCGCCGTGAATTGCGACCTGTGCGCCTTCAGCTGGAACTGTTGAAGCCGGACATGATCCTCGAAGAGCGAGGCATTCAGTCCACCGTGGTGATGTTTGGCGGTGCGCGCATACCGGAACCGGGCGGCGAGGCTTGGGCGGCGAAGAATGCAATGCAGGCCGAACGGCTGACCGCCAACGCGGTCTACTATGAAGAAGCGCGCAAATTTGCCCGTACTGTCTCAAGCTATTCTGCTCAGACCCTCCACCGTGAATTTGTCGTCTGCACCGGCGGCGGACCGGGTGTCATGGAGGCTGGCAGCCGAGGTGCAGCCGATGTCGGCGCGCCGTCGATTGGCCTCAACATCGTCCTGCCGCATGAGCAGGCGCCCAATGAATATGTGACGCCGGAACTCTGCTTCAATTTTCACTATTTCGCCATCCGCAAGATGCATTTCCTGATGCGGGCAAAGGCTGTGACAGCCTTTCCCGGCGGCTTCGGCACCATGGACGAGCTGTTCGAGTCGCTGACGCTGATGCAAACCGGGCGCATGGAGAAAATGCCGATCATCCTGTTCGGCTCGGAGTTCTGGCGCAACGCCGTCAACCTCGATTATCTTGCCGCAGAAGGCATGATCGGCCCGGAGGATGTTCACCTGGTCAGCCATGTCGACAATGCAGATGAGGCTTGGAACATCATTGCCAAGTTCTATGGGTTGACCTGAACCCTCAATTTCCCGCCACCTTGCGGCAAAGCGCCTCTTGTCGCGATCCAGCCATTGCGGTTAGACAAGCGAATGAGGCTACAAGACCATCAATCATTGTTGCGCATTTTCCGCCGCGACCGGGTCCCCGGTCTGTGGCTGGCCTTGCTTTTGCTCATCGTGCCGTTTGTCCAGCCATTGGCCGAAGCCAACGCGGCTGAGAAGCTCTACTCTGCCGTGATTTGCTCGACATTCGGTGTCGCCGGCAAAGCCGCAATTCCGGGCCTTGCCGATGATTGCTCTGCCTGCATCGCCGGACAGCACGCACCGGTCGCAGCCATTGCTCAATCAGAATTGGAAACATGCCAAATCGCTCTGGATGATCGATTGTTGGTCGGCGCGTGCGAGCGATCTGCCAATTCGTTGTTCCCGTCAGACAGTTGGAAACTTAAGCCGCCGGGCCAAGCTCCGCCTGCTGGCATTTGAACCCCCATTTGCCGCGTCGGGTAAAACAATACGCCGCCAAACGTTCACATTTGTCATTGGAAAAATCCATGAAGCGCTTCGCACTCCCACTCGCTGCCGCCATTGCCTTGTCGGCCATCTCCATCTTCACTGCTTTCGCGGAAAGCGCCGCCGTCAAAATCGGTGATCTCGAAATCACGTCTGCCTGGACCCGTGCAACTTTGCCCGGCCAGCCCGCCGGTGGCGGTTATCTGACGATTGAAAACAACGGCCCTAAGGCCGACCGCCTTGTCTCAGCAACCTCGCCGCTGACCCCGATGACGCAAATCCATGAAATGAAAATGGACGGCGACGTCATGAAAATGGGCGAACTGAAAGACGGCATTGAAATCCCTGCCGCAGGAAAAGTCGAACTTGCGCCGGGTGGCCTGCACATCATGTTCCTGGGCCTGAAGAACGGCATCAAGGAAGGCGAGGCGATCAAGGTCATGCTGAAGTTTGAAAAGGCTGGCGAAGTTGAAATCACGCTTCCCGTGCAAGCAGCCAATACAAAAGCAATGCAGCATATGCACGGTGGTTGATGTCACCATGCGGGCAGGGTGCGCAAAACGCGTCCTGCCTACACCTATCGAGAAGTCACCGCTTCCAGAAACCCCGCCAGATCATCAGTGATATGATCGACATGATCGCCATCCTTGCCGTCCTGCTCCCACGCCTCGACGAAATCCGCCTCGAAATTGCGCGGTACGATCAAAACCGTCTTCATGCCGAGCGCCTTCGGCTCTATCAAATTGCGCGCCAGATCCTCAAACATCGCCGCTTCGCCGCCATTGACGCCATGCTTTGACACAAACCGGTCATACGGATGACGCCCCGGCTTCGGCATCAGGCCTGCGGCAACAATGTCGAATACATCGTCAAAATGATCGAGAATGCCAAGTTGCCGCGCTGCCTTTTCAGCGTGTCCGCGATTGCCGTTGGTGAAAATGAACTTGCGCCCCGGCAGCGACTTGATCGCATTGCCAAGCTTGGGGTCCGGCGTCAGCCACGTGTAGTCAATGTCATGCACCTTCTCCAGAAAGTCATCCGGATCAATCTGGTGCTTCTCCATCAGCCCGCGCAACGTTGTGCCA
>JANMQE010000629.1:0-15726 GCA_031370195.1 Phyllobacteriaceae bacterium | reverse complement strand
CGACCATGCGCGGTTGAATGCCGAGCGAAACCTGGTGAATGAAAACCCTGCCATTCACGGTGCCAATATCAACCTGATGGGTCGCAGACCGGGCAAGCGCTTCGATGGCAGCGTCCAGATCAAGTGGCATCTGCAACGAGCGGGCAAAAAAGTTCATGGTGCCCGCTGGCAGAACGCCGAGCACCTTTTTGTGTTTCCAACACAATGAAGCGGCCAGAGACACCGAACCATCGCCGCCGCCGACAATGATACAATCGACCTGCCGGTCGGCTGCCGCAGCCTCCAACGCATCGCCAATTTCCTTGCCAACTGGGGTGACGACACTCACCTTATGTCCCCGGGCAATCATGGCTTCGGACAGCTTGCGACCAATTTCATCCACATCGCTGGTTTTCAGTGTTCCACCGTCGCGGTTCAGCACGATTTGAATGTTCATGACGCTGTCTCTCCTCGCGCTGACATCAAAGGAAAGGCCGTCCTGTCTCCGCAGGGGCGGGCCAGCCACCGGTGCGCGCCAGCAACGCCGAGTCTAGAGTTTGAACGCCACTGCCCAGCCATTTGATCGCGCCAAGCCGCTGCAACTTCCGGATCGTCTTGTTGGTGTGAACCAGCGACAGTCCAAGTGCGTCAGACAGATGGCTTTGCGTCAGCGGTATGTCCATCTTGCCACCAGGCGTCAGACCAACCTGTTTGGCACGATGGAAAAGCACCGAGAGCGCATAGGCCACACGTTCAACCGCAGTGCGCCGACCGATAGTCAGAAGATTTTCGTCGAGCAGACGCTCCTCTCGGCACGCGATCCATGTCAGGTCATAGGCAAGTGCGGGGTGATTTCTGAACAGGGTATCGAGGCGGCTGCGGTCAAAAACGCAGAGCGTCATGGCAGAAAGCGACTCTACCGAATGCTGCACCTCGCCCGAAATGGTGCCTTCAAGTCCAACCAAATCGCCGGGAAGCACAAAGTTCAGGATTTGACGGCGACCATCGCGAAGCATCTTGTACCTGAAACCGGAGCCTCGCAGAACGGTGTAGAGGTTGAGATTGACCGATTTCTCAACGAAAATTGTTGCGCCCGCCTCAACATTGAGCTCTCCGGTCTTGAAGCTCTTCATGAACGCAAGCTCATCCTGCGTAAACGGACGGAAATGCGCCATTTTGCGCAATGGACATAGCTCACACTTGGTGGTGCTGGCCCGCTGCATCGTCAATAGGCCCCTTCATTGTTTAACGACTATATTCAACCAACGAAGGCGCGCTGGGTGACAGAGGCATCACGCGCGTCAGGGCCGAAATCCTCCGCTCCGCTGACAGCCAACAGCTCTTGCAGACGGTGCCGTGCCCGGTTGACACGGCTTTTGATCGTGCCGACAGCGCATGAGCAAACCGCCGCGGCTTCCTCATAACTGAGACCAGTCGCACCGATGAGAATGATGGCTTCGCGCTGGTCCTGCGGTAACTTGGCCAGGGCAATCTTGAAATCCTGCATGTCCAGGTTGGCAATCTGCGCTGGAGGCACAGACAACCGTTCCGTAAACAGACCGTCACTGTCCTGAATTTCGCGTCCGCGTTTGCGCATGCGGCTGTAAAAGAGATTGCGCACAATTGTGAAAAGCCAAGCCTTGATGTTGGTTCCCGGCTGAAAGCTGGACTGCTTCGACCATGCGTTCATCAGCGCATCCTGGACAAGATCATCGGCGATATCCGGCTTGCCGCAAAGTGACACAGCAAAAGCCCGCATTGCCGGGAGCTGTGCCAGCAAATCACGTTTGAATGAATAGGTTTCGCCGGTTGCGCTGAGGTCCATATCAGCGGTCCTTTACTAGCGACTGTGCCCGTTCTGCCTGATCCAGCTTTTCAAGCAAATCGAGAAATTTCTCTGGAATGCCTTCGCTTTCCACCGCACCATACATGGACTGCAGCAAGCCCGACACTTGCCTGTCAAAATCCTGTGCTCCGCTGGAAACGTGGTCATTTACCGGAGTGGGCTTCTTGCTCATGAGTCTACTGGTCCTTTTCTCGCACACTAACGCCTGAAACGAAAAAAGGTTCCAGTGAATGGAACCATTTTTATTCTCGCCCGTTCCATTGCATAGAGGCCTTAAGGCCACAGTCGAACAGGGAGCAATTCATGTCACTTTCCAAACGCATCGCCGGACATTTGCCTTATCTGCGGCGCTACTCCCGCGCCCTGACTGGGTCACAAAACTCCGGTGACACGTATGTTTCCGCTGTGCTTGAAGCGCTGATCGCTGATCTTTCGATTTTTCCAGCTGCATCGAGCGATAGGGTCGCACTGTATAAACTCTATTCGAAGCTGTTTGGTTCCATGACATTGGACCTCAAGGAGATTCAGTCACCGTTCGCCTGGGAACGCAATGCCGAGCTGTACATGGCGTCGATTCCTCCCAAAGCACGACAGGCGATCCTTCTTGTGGCGGTCGAAGGATTCAGTTCACGCGAGACCGCAGAAGTCCTCGAAACAAGCGAGGGTGAACTCGGCAACATCCTTTCGACTGCAGCAACTGAAATATCCGAACAGATTTCAACCAGCATCATGATCATTGAGGATGAGCCGCTGATCGCGATGGACATCGAAGACATGGTGACTTCGCTTGGTCACAAAGTTACCGGCATCGCCCGCACCCATACTGAGGCAATTGCACTCTACAAAAAGCAGAAGCCTGCGATGATCCTCGCGGATATCCAACTTGCGGATGGAAGCTCCGGCATCGATGCAGTTAATGAAATTTTGGAGTCTGCCGATATTCCCGTTATCTTCATCACGGCGTTCCCGGAACGCTTGCTGACTGGAGACAGGCCTGAGCCCGCATTTCTTGTCACCAAGCCTTTCAATCCGGACATGGTCAAAGCCTTGATCAGCCAAGCGCTTTTCTTTCAGGGCATCGCAGAAGGCCGCACCTGAGGAATATTTGCAAATTGCCTGGAACGAATACCATCCCCGCGCATTTTGTCGGCAGAAACATTCTTCGGCAAAGGAGCATCTGACATGCTGTATTACACTCTGGTTTTTCTCGTCATTGCGCTCGTAGCGGGCGCTCTTGGATTTGGCGGCATCGCCGGCACGTCTGCAGGCATTGCGCAGATACTGTTCTACGTATTTCTCGTCTTGTTCGCGCTCTCGCTGTTGGCAAAACTGTTCCGGAAAGTGTGATTGTCAATCGGTAGCGGAGTTTTCGCGAAGGGCAGAAATTGTGAGGCAATCTGGTGCTTCGGAGTGAATAGTGAGAGCAGTCAATCCTGGCAGGGCGGGGCCGACGACAATGAGGTTATCGGCGCTCTCACGTTCGGCCTCGCTGGCACCGATTGCGGCGTCACAATTCAGGATCGGAAACTATCCTACCGCTACATCTTCAATCTGCCCGAATGCTGGCAAGTTCCTTCCGGCAAAATCTTGGATGATGTTTCAATTTACGGGTCGCATCTTGGCGAAAAACTCGCCCTTGCAAAATCTGCTCTGGTAGCCACCGCCGAGCCGCAGAAGCTGACAACAATGGCACGCGACAGGATCATATCCTTTTCGGTTGACCAACTGTTGGTTCCAAACAAGCCGATGCTGGTCATAACCAAAATTCACGATATCACGCATGCAAGAAAGCGGGAGGCGACACTGCGGACGCTGTTGCTTGAGTTGAGTCACCGCTCGAAAAACTTGATGGCCATCATTCAAGGGCTGGCAACACAGTCAGCAAAATACTCCCCGTCACTAGAGAGCTTTCTCAAATCATTCACCGGTCGGCTTCACGCCGTTTCCGGGGCGCAGGATGTGTTGGTGGATTCAAATTGGCAAGGTGCCAAGCTGTTTGAACTGGCACGCCGCCAGCTCCTGCTTGCGGAAGCTGATCGTGACACCAATGTGGTTTTCGAGGGCGAAGACATTGAACTTGACCCCAATCAGTCCCTGCATATTGGGTTGGCGCTGCATGAGCTTGCAATGTCGGCTGTGACACCTGCGCAAAAAGTATCGGGTTTCAAGCGGGTTTCCCTGAAAGCCAGGATACAAAAGGTTGCTGATCGCGATCACGTCATGCTGGAATGGAACAGCGCTCCCGGATTGGGAGATGGCAAGCCATCGGATGATTTCGGCTCGGTTCTTCTTGAAAAAGTTGTCCCCGCCGCCGTGTCAGGTGTTGTTCGCAAGAAGCAGACGAAAGATGGGGTGACGTGGAACCTGACATTCCCGCTTCGCCCTGAAACGCCCAAGCCAAAACGGAAGCGACCTCTCCCGCGGGAATAAGCGAGATTGAATAGGTCGAGCAGTTGGATGATCTGACAGATGCCGGTTGGGTGGAGGCCGTTGGAACATCTGCCAAACGAAGTTGCACTTGTCTGGAAAAATTGTAGGCCAATATGTCAAAAGACATTGCGGCTCCGGACGCGTCGGGTAATTTGGCCGACAAAGGGCGTCATATGACAAGAATTGCACCCATTGCTGTTTTGCTATCCGTTGCCGCGATCGGCACGGGCATGACGATGTTTGTCAACGCTGCCGCCAACCGCGCAGCGCAAGCACAATTTGATCTTATTGCCAACGAAGCCACCGACCGGCTGGATCGTCTTGTCAGTCGGCAATTGCTGCTGCTTCAAGCGACAGCAGCCCATTTGGAAACGAGCTCCACACCCCTTGCGCGGTCGGATTTCGCTCTTTACATCAAGGCCCTCAACCTTCCGAAGAACAGTCCCGGTGTGCGCGGCATCGGCTTTGCCCCGTTGATGGACACGGGCAGGGATGCTGAGGCGACTGCACTTATTTCGGCAAATTATTCTGTGAACCTGCAAGTTTGGCCCGCAACGACCCAGGCAATGCGAACACCCGTCGTCCTGATTGAACCTGAAGACCAGCGCAATCGCGGCGCACTTGGCTATGACATGTTCAATGATGCCACGCGGCGCAGTGCAATCGAACAGGCGATGACATCCGGCAACGCAGCAGCCACTGCACCCGTCAGACTGGTAACAGAAAAGGCCGGCGAAACGCAAAGCGGCTTTCTGGTCTATGTGCCAGTGTCGCAAAACCTGCAGACTGTCCGGTATAACTCTTCCAGTTCAGGTGTTGCAGGGTTTGTCTATTCGCCATTTCGAGCAGGTGATCTGCACGATGCAGCGTGGGCTTCTTATGACCTGCCTGCAGTTTTTCAGACGGTTGACGCCGACGCCGGTGGTTCGGTTCTCGCTCAAACACCTGAATTTGGAACAATTTCGCGGATGGGAAAATTCGTTGCCGAGCGCGAGATAAATGTTGCCGGGCGCAAATGGAAAGTCAATTTCATATCAACCTCGGCTTTCCCGGTTGGCAACTGGAAGCTTGGCACTTGGCTTCTGGGTATTGTTTCAATGTTGTTTGCTGCGGCGCTGGCGACGGCGGCGCGCGCGCAGCTTATGTCGGTTGATGCTGCAAACCGGCTCGCCGCGCTTTCCCAGCAGGCATCGGATGACAAGGACATGATGCTTCAGGAAATGAAGCATCGCATCAAGAACTCGATTGCGCGCGTTCTCGCCATTGCCAGACAGACTGCTTCAGGTGCTGCCAGCGTGGAGGACTTCACAAATTCCTTCTTTTCAAGGCTGCAATCCATGTCGGCAGCGCAGGAACTTTTGACGCGATCCCATTGGGAGAATGCAGACTTGCGTGCCTTGCTCGATGGCGAGCTTCGTCAAATCTTGGGTGACAGTTGGAACAAGGACCGGCTTTCAGGTGAGAGCATAAGTCTGAATGCGCGCGCCACGCAGGCGCTGGGCCTCACGTTTCATGAGTTGGCGACCAATGCGCTCAAATATGGTGATCCCAAAGGCATTGAATCCGGCCTAGCGGTCCATTGGAAATCTTCCGAATTCGCAGGCAAGGATGTGTTGGTCATCGAATGGTTCGAGCCGGGAGGGTCAATCAAATCTGACCAGAAAGCCGGATTTGGCTCAAAGCTGATGAAGATGAATGTTGAGCGCGAACTCGGTGGCGCGATGGAGCGGTTTATGGCTGACTATGGGCTCATGATACGCATCACATTGCCTCGACAGTCAATTGCGTGAATGCATTCGCGCGCGGTCTTTTAGCTGCCCGTGCTGACCTGCTCGGGGACAACGGTTTGGTTGGTCGCCGCACGCGCTTCCTCAAGCCGCGTTGTAATCAATTCAAGCACTCCGGCGTGTGCTCTTGCATTGGCGTCATCATCACTTGATGCATACCACCCTGCAACAATCATCGGCAGCGTGCCAAATTTGCCCTTCAACCTGCGGCGCATGAATTCCACACGTTCTGCAGGAGGGTCGACCAGATAAACAAGGACAAGCGCTTGTGTCTTATCGGTCTGACCGGCATCTCCCGATAACGGCGAGCTTGCATTTTCATCAAGCATCTTATGGGGCACGCCAGCGGCGCTTAGCGAGGCGGAGAGCGCTGTCGTGGCAGCAAAATTAATGCTGCCGGGCGCGGGGAGAAGCAATATCGTGCTATCTTCTGTTGACCCTGCAGTGTCTGCATCAGATACAAAGACGCCATCCAGAACAGCGGAGAATTCGGTGGCCAAATGTGTGAGATCACTGGTGGAGAGCCTGCGCTGTGTCCGGTCATTTTCGGCCAGCATAAGGCCGGGGACAGCGATGGTTTTCAGGAAGTCGGCCATGGTCGCATCAACGAGCCATCGTTCCGACAGGGCGCTGGCTTCAGCGCGGTCCCGCGCCAGAAGCCGTTGATAAAATGTCTGCGACGGCGTCAAGGCGGGCGCTGAGCCGAACAGCACGTCGAGGAAGCCGAGCCCTTCGACATGGCGACCAATGACCGCAAGGCAGATGGTCAATGGTGTTGCCAGGAGCAAGCCTACCGGCCCCCAAAGCGCTGTCCAGAACGCAGCGGCAGCAATGACTGCGACAGGTGATAGTCCCGCGCTGTGGCCAAATGCCAGAGGCTCAATGACGTGGCCGACAATAGGTTCCGTCACAAGAAACAACCCTGCCACCATCAGCGGAAGTGTCCAGTCAGGGCTGATGGCGGCTGCAAGCAATATCGGAAAAACTGCTGCCAGTATCGAGCCAACATACGGAATGAACCGCATCAGTGCAGTAAAAACGCCCCAAAGCGCTGCGGCCGGGACGCCCATAAGCCAAAGTGAAACGCCAACGAACAGGCCAAAACTGCAGTTGACCAACGCCTGCATGATGAACAGTTTGCTGATCTTTGAACCCGCATCATTCATTGCCGCAGTTGTTTTCAACAGGTCGCCACGCCCGGCCAGCCGTATCAGCCGGTCTCGCAAATCTTCCCGTTGAAACAGAAAGAAAATGCCGAAAATGGCAACAAGAATGGTTTGCACTACCGGGTGCAGCAGCGGGCTGATAATTCCGAGGTACGAATTCAGGAAGCCCGGATTGGAGGTCATGACCGCGATATTTTTGGTGGCTTCAACGGTTGCAGATTTTCCGGGCTGCTGCTCTGCATCAAGCTCCGCTCCCAAGCGGCCCAGCATGTCGCCCGCACCGCCAAACATGCTGTTGCCCGATGACAGACTGCGCACACTTTTGATTTTCGCGCGTAGGTTCATTTCATAAGCTGGCAGTTCTGCTGTCAGTGCGGCGACTTGTTTGGATACCAGATATCCAAGACTGCCGACGCTTACAAACATGGCGGCAACGACCACGGTGATTGCAATCGCCTTCGGAACGCGCCGCTTTTGCAGGCCCTTGACTGCCGGAGTCAGAAGAAATGTGAAGAGCACCGCCAAAGCCACAGGAACCAGCACATCGCGCCCGAAATAGAGAAAACCGCAGGCCAGTGCCGCAATAATCATGACATGCGCAGCAAATGCCACCTTGTCGTCCTTGGTTGTCTCACGGAAGAATGTGGCTGGCAGTGGTCGCATCAAAGTCCCCGGAATTCTTTTACGTTTGCAGCGTTGATACAGCCGCCTTTTCTCTCAATAGAGGGCGGAAGAATGGACGAACCTGCTGTCACCGCTGGCTTTTTGTCTGTATTCACTTGGCGTTTTGCTTGGAGCCGGCATTTTTTCCGTCCGAGCTTCTGGAACGCTCATCAACGCGTGCAGCACCCTTTTTGAGTGGCTTGCCGGTTGCCGCTTCAACGTCTTTTTCTTCTTTGCGCGTCTCTTTTAACAGCGCGGATGCAGCAGATTTTCCAACCGAAGTGGTGGCGTTTTTTACAGACATTGCAGACTCCTTTGGATTGCGTGGGTTTGACGGAATTTTCAGTGGTTTTGACCCAAACGCGTGCGCTGGATGTTGGTTCCAGCGCGGGCAAAATTCCGGTATTGCCGTGCATCCTCTGCCGGATTCCGGTTCCTTGGAGTGCCGAAAGGTATCGGGCAGGACGCTTGCGCCTCAAAACAGTCAAATAGGGCATTGTCAACGTTCCTGTTTCGTTCTATTAACTTCAAATGTCTATTTCCGGTGCTCCAGCAGTGTTGCGTTTGGCTCGGGCGGGTTCTGCCCATGATGAATCACGAGTCCCGGTAACATTTGAAGCGGTGCGGGCTGCGGTTGCAAATGCACCTCTGAATGAGATCATGCCTGCCGCAACCGGCGACCATGCGGCAGCGCTTGGCTTTGCGCTGGCCTGGGCAGTGATGGCAGCAAAGAGAAGCGCCGATGACGGCGTGATTTTCTGGGCGGCTCCCGAACAGGATTTTTTCGAGGATGGACTGCCAAATGCTGAAGGGTTGGCACAGTTTGGCATTTCGCTTGACCGGCTTCTGATGGTCCGGACCAATTGCCAAGCGGACGCGCTTTGGGCAGTGGAGCAGGCGCTGGCCACGCCGGAAATCACGGCGCTGTGCGCGGTCTCACCATCCAGAAAACCGCTGAGCCTGACCGCCACGCGGCGGCTTCTCCTGACTGCGGAAAAGCACAAAACGCGCTGCATTCTGCTCCGGCAGGATTTGGCCGGGACAAGTGCGGCATGGAGCCGTTGGCAAATCAGTGCTGCACCAAGCGAAGGTGAGGAGCGGGAACTGGGACGCCCTTCATTCAAGGCTCACCTTGCAAGGAGCCGCGCGGGCAATTCAGGCCTTAATTTCAATCTTGTATGGGATATTCACAGCCATGCTTTCAGTGATGGAGAAAGCGGGAATAGCGCCGCAATGGATGGCCCTGTGGCTTCCGCGTTTGCCGGTAGACAGGCTGATGCGGATGAACGCAGCGCCGCCTGATGGCCGTCCGCTCGTCATTTATGACAAGATCAAAAACGCTTTCGCGCTGACCGCGCTTGACCGGCGGGCAAGTGCTTGCGGGCTTCAAATCGGAATGGCGCTGGCCGATGCGCGTGCAATCCAGCCTGATCTTGTTGCGCGCGAGGCCGAGCCTGCCGCGGACGCAAAGTTCATCGAGGAGATCGCCGCATGGTGCGAGCGTTTCACACCGGTTGTCGTGATGGATCCGCCACACGGCCTTTTGCTGGATGTCACCGGCTGCACACATTTGTTTGGCGGCGCAGCCGCGCTGCTAGGCGAGGCACAACGGCGGATGAAGGTGGAAGGTGTTGCCGTGCGCGCCGCCATTGCGCCAACACCCGGCGCGGCTTGGGCGCTTTCACGCATTGGCGCAATGCGGGTTGTTGATGGGGACGGGTTGAAAGAGGCCTTGGCCGGATTGCCGGTTGCGACCTTGCGTCTTCTGCCGCAATCCGCCGCTTTGCTGCGGCGACTTGGCCTCAAAACAGTTGGCCAGATCATGGATGCGCCGCGCCAGCCGTTTGCCGCACGCGCCGGGCAACATGCCATGTTGCGGCTCGATCAGGCGCTTGGCCGCGCGCCGGAAGCGCTCACACCAAGACGCCCGCCGCCGCCGCTGTTTGCGCTGCGGCGTCTGGTCGAGCCGGTGCTGACCATGGAAGCGGTGCTGATAGTCACCGGGGCGCTGTGCGCGGACCTTTGCGCCCAGCTCAATGAACGCGGTTCGGGCGCAAGGCTTTTGCGGCTCTCTCTTTTTGGAGTGGATAACCGCGTGCGCACTGTCCAGCTTGGGCTCAGCCGTGCCGAATCGAACCCTGTCGTCATGCTGAGGCTGTTGCGTGAGCGGCTCGGCGTCTCGCCGGAGGCATTGGAGGCGGAGTTTGGCTTTGATGCAGCGCGGCTGGACGCGGTGGAAATCACACCAATTATCCTGCGCCCGACCGATCTTGCACCCAAGGCCGGACGTGACAGGGAGGCGGAAGCAAGGCTGATTGACCGGCTGACAGCGCGGCTTGGTGCGGCGCGGATCGGACGACCTGAGCTTGATTTCGTGCATGCTCCGGAACGGGCAAATGCCTGGGCAGTGGTGGAAATCAAGACAGGCAATCCGCCCGCCCCGATGCAGGATGGCGTGATGCGCCGGCCCTTGCGGCTGTTCGCCCGCGCGCAAATTGTCGAGGCCATAGCCTCGATGCCTGACGGACCGCCGATGCGTTTCCGCTGGCGGCGTGTCTTGCATGATGTCATCCGGGCCGAAGGACCGGAGCGGATAACGCCGGACTGGCTGCGCGCGCCAAACGGGCGGCCGCGCGATTATTACCGCGTCGAGGACAGGGACGGACGGCGCTACTGGCTCTACCGCGAAGACCATGAAGAGGCACCACGCTGGTATCTGCACGGGTTGTTTGCATGAGCGGTTTTGCGGATCTGTGTGTGAGCACGAATTTTTCCTTTCTGCGCGCGGCTTCGCATGCGGAGGAATTGGTTGAGACCGCCAAGGCGCTCGGCCATGCAGGCATCGGCATGGCCGACCGCAACTCGCTGGCCGGGATTGTCCGCGCCCATTCAGTTGCCAAGGAGCAGGGATTGCAGCTGGCCGTTGGCGCGCGGCTGGTGTTCCGCGATGGGACGCCCGACATTCTCGCCTACCCAAAAAACCGCCCCGCTTATTCGCGGCTGACACGGCTGCTAACCCTCGGCAATCGCCGCGCGCCCAAGGGTGAATGCTGGCTGGATTTCGAGGATTTCCTGAGCCATTGCGAAGGGTTGCAGGCAATCGTCATTCCGGATTTGCAGACCGGTGCTTTGCCGGATGCAGCGCTGAAAATCTGCCTCCAATCCATACGCAGTGCATGCAGCGAAGTCTGGCTTGCAGCACGGTTCATCTTCGATGGCGAAGACCGGCGGCGCATCCGGCTCTTGAAAAAACTGGCGGCAGAGACGGATGCCAGATTGATCGCAACGAGCGAGCCTTTGCACCATATTCCGGAGCGGCGGGCGCTTTTGGACGTCCTGACCTGCATCCACGAGAAGACCACGCTCGACGCCGCCGGACGGCTTCTCGCCGCCAACGCCGAGCGGCACTTGAAAACCGGAGAGGAAATGGCGCGGCTCTATCGCGATGCGCCGGAGGCGGTCAGCGAGACAATGCGATTTCTCGACGGTGCCAAATTCTCGCTGGATGAGCTGAGCTACCAATATCCGGACGAGACCGTAAAAGGCTATGCCAACCCGCAGGCCGCGTTGGAAGCTCTGTCATGGCAAGGCGCGGCGAAGCGTTATCCGGACGGCATTCCCGAGGGTGTCAGAACATCGCTGGAGCGCGAACTCGACATTGTCGCGCAGCTCAATTACGCGCCCTATTTCCTGACTGTCGCGGACATCGTCCGTTTCGCCCGCGATGAGCGCGGCATTCTTTGTCAAGGCCGGGGCTCGGCAGCAAACTCAACCATCTGCTATGTGCTCGGCGTGACGGCGGTGAACCCGGCCACCTCCTCGCTTTTGTTCGACCGGTTCATCTCCACCGAGCGTAACGAGCCACCGGACATTGACGTCGACTTCGAGCACGAGCGGCGCGAAGAGGTGATCCAGTATGTCTATGAGAAATACGGTCGCCACCGCGCCGCACTGGCCTCAACGCTGATCTGCTACCGCAGCCGCAGCGCCATCCGCGATGTCTGCAAGACATTCGGCTATTCGGAAGACCGCATCGCCTCGCTGACCAAAATGCAGCAATGGTGGTCCAAAGGCACCAGCCGGAGAGACCTCGCCACACTCGGGCTGGACATGAGTGACGCACGTCTGATCACCTGCCTGAAGCTGGTTGAAGAGCTGCGCGATTTCCCGCGCCATCTTTCCCAGCATGTCGGCGGCATTGTCATCACGCGTGACCGGCTCGATGATGTCGTGCCCATTCAAAACGCCGCCATGGATGAGCGCACGGTTGTTGAGTGGAACAAGGATGATCTTCAGGCGCTGAAAATACTGAAAGTAGACATGCTGGCGCTCGGCATGCTGACCTGCCTGCGCAAGGCCTTCACCATGGTGGAGCAATCCTATCCGCTATGGGACGGCGAAGGTGGCAGGCTGACCTTGGATTCCATGCCGAAGGAAGATCCTTCTCTTTACCGGATGCTGCACCGGGCCGATTCGATTGGCACTTTTCAAGTTGAAAGCCGGGCACAGATGTCGATGCTGCCAAGGCTGAAGCCGATCTGTTTTTACGACCTCGTTATCGAAGTCGCCATCGTCCGTCCAGGTCCGATCCAAGGTGGAATGGTGCATCCATACTTGCGGCGCAAGCAGGGGCTGGAGAAGACAACTTACCCGTCCAAGGCCTTGGAGGCGGTGCTTCATCGCACGCTTGGCGTCCCGCTGTTTCAGGAACAGGCGATGCAAATCGCAATTGTCGCCGCCGGGTTTTCGCCGCCCGAAGCCGACAAGCTCCGCCGCGCCATGGCGACCTTCCGGCGGGTTGGCACAATCGGTTTGCTGCGCGACAAGTTTGTCCACGGCATGATCAAGAATGGCTACGAGCAGGCGTTTGCCGAAGCCAGTTTCAAGCAGATCGAGGGCTTTGGCGAATATGGCTTTCCCGAGAGTCATGCCGCAAGCTTCGCGCTTCTGGTCTACGCCTCCTGCTGGCTGAAATGCCATTACCCGGATGTGTTTGCGGCGGCCCTTTTGAATTCACAGCCGATGGGCTTTTACGCGCCGTCGGAAATCGTACGCGACGCTGGCGAGCACGGCGTTGCGATGCGACCGCCCGATGTGAACTTTTCGGACTGGGACAACAAGCTTGAAACTGGCCCTGCCGCCGTCGAAAGCCTTCATCCGCGCCATGGCGAGATGCGTCCGGACATTCATTCCACCCATGCCGTGCGGCTGGGCTTTCGCCAAATTTCGGGTCTGCGTGAAGAAGAACTGACGCGGCTCGCCGCCATGCGCGGCAAGGGCTATGACTCGGTACGCGATGTCTGGCTGCGTGGCGCGGTATCCGTCTCGACCATCGAGCGACTTGCCGATGCTGATGCTTTCCGCTCGCTGGGTTTGGACCGGCGCGATGCGCTCTGGGCGGCGAGGGGGTTGAACCGTGTCGGAGGGCAAGAGGATCTTCCGCTGTTTGCTGTCACGTTCGACCCGACGCGTGAAAAGGATTACGGCCTGCCTTCAATGCTCATTGGCGAACATGTGGTCGAAGACTACCGCACCATCGGCCTGTCGTTGAAAACCCATCCGGCAGCCTTGCTGCGCGATGAGCTGAACGCACGCGGCGTCACGCCGTCCGAAGAACTTGCAGGCATGAAGACCGGCGCGAAAGTGCGGGTGGCCGGCCTCGTTCTGGTGCGCCAGCGTCCAGGCACAGCGTCAGGCGTCATCTTCATGACTTTGCAGGACGAGGGCCATGTCGCCAATGCAGTTGTCTGGCCCAAAATATTCGAACAATTCCGCAGCGAAGTACTCGGCTCGCGCTTTTGCGCTATCGATGGCTATGTCCAAAACGAGAGCGGTGTTCTGCATGTCATTGCCAGACGGATCATGGATTACTCACCGCTGCTTGCCAAACTCTCCAATGTCGAATTCACGAGCACCGTGACAAATGCCGACGAGGTGAAGCGTCCGATCGAGGCAGACTCACGCCAGCATCCCCGCAACGTGCGCCATAGACTGGGCATTGAACAAGTGGCGAAAGTCATGCCGAAAGGCCGCAATTTCCACTGAGCTTTGAAGCATCTTCCTGCGATTGCCCTCTGCGCCAAAATTGTCTATGTTGAATGAGCGTTCAACAACAGGACGGCCAAAATGAATGTCTCCATGCGCGATGTTTCAATTCCGAAAAACTGGGACCGGAGCGGACTGCCCGCATGGACCTACCACAGCGAGGCGATGCTTGAGCTTGAGCGCCAGCACGTGTTTCTCAACCATTGGCAAATCATCGGCCATGTCTCAAACATGCCCGGCAAGGGCGATTACCTCGCGATGGATATAGGTCCGGAGCGCGCAATCGTCGTGCGCGGTGCCGATGGCAATATCCGCGGTTTCCATAACCTCTGCCGCCACCGCGGTTCACGTGTCGTCGCAAACGGGCAGGGCACCTGCAACAACGCGCTGGTATGCCCGTTTCATGGGTGGGTCTACAATTTGGACGGAACATTGCGCGGCGCAGCGCGGCCACATTCATTTTCCGATTTCGACAAAATGCAGTTTGGTCTGAAGCCGATAGAGGTTGAAGTCTGGAAAGGGTTTGTTTTCATTCGCTTTGCTCAAGGTCCACAGCCTTCTGTGGCCGAAGTCATGGCACCCTTTGACGAAGAGTTGGGCCACTATCGCTCCGAGGAAATGGTTCCCACAGGCGATTTCTGGACAAGCGTCTCGCCGGTCAATTGGAAGTCCGTCCGCGATGTGGACAATGAAGGTTACCACGTCGCGATGGCGCATCCGGCCCTGCAGGATTTGTATGGCTCGACCTATTTCGACGAGCCGATGGTCAACGGCGTCAACCGGTCATTCGCCACCTTCAATCCGCATGCAGGACGCCGGTGGAGCGTGCGCAACTATGTGAAGATGACGCCCGTTCAGCCGCATCTGCCGGAGCATTTGCGCAAGGCCTGGATCTATTATGGCATGTTTCCCAACACGGTGATTGTTGCCACTCCGGAGACAATTCAATTCTATCAGGAATTCCCGTTGGCAACCGATCGAACCTTGCTGCGCAGTTGCAGCTACAAATTTGCGAGTGAAGACAGGAATGTCCGGCTGTCGCGCTATCTTGCCGGGCGTATCGACAGGGACACCACAGCCGAAGATATCCAGCTGACGATCTGGTCGAACGAGTCGATGAAGTCATCGGCGTTCGAAGGGTTCCACCTCTCCGACCTCGAATATGGCGTGCGCGCCCACCATGACCATCTGCGCGCCCGTTTGCCGGTTATGACCTTGAATGACCGGCCGCCCGAAAGCGAAATCGCCGCGCTCAATGAACGGATGAAGCGGAACTGAGTGCCTTTGACTGAGCGCCATATCTCATTGCCACGCCTTGATGCCGGTCTGGCCATTTCAAAGATCCCTCTTCCAAATCAGGAAGAGCCCAGGAACAGGGCGCATGGTCCTGTCTCTGACAATTTGAGTATGTGACATCGCCACACACCCTGCTGCTTGCGCCACTCAAATTGATCCACCGGACCAATCTGTTCTGCTGCTGCAAAATCGTTCCTCACCCTTCTCAACGGGCAGGAGTATTATGCCGGACGTTTACGCAGTGGGGATAAAACAGGCAAAAGTTTCTTGAAGGGTTGAGGGAATTCAACGGGTTGGCGGCTCGAATTGAGTGGACAGTATCTGAACAACCGGTCGCATGACCTGATGATCATGCCCGCCAGACGCCTTCCTGTTCAAGGTCTTGCATGGTGCGGGAAATGCCTTCACGCAATATGGCGACCATGTCGTCGATCTGCGCCCTCGTGATGATGAGCGGAGGTGACATGACACACATGTGGATCAAGGGACGCACCAAGAGTCCAAGATCCTGACA
>JANMQE010000529.1:0-3573 GCA_031370195.1 Phyllobacteriaceae bacterium | reverse complement strand
GGCTACCACTGGCCCTACCCGGGCATCGGCATGGCGGAAGCCAAGGACGGCGCTTGGGTGTATGTGCCGCAGGCGTGAGCTGACTGGCGGCTCGACGAGGAGCCCGGCAGTTTTGCCGGGTTCGGACCGGGTGTTCGGGAGACAAGCTTTATGGCGGCCTGCGTCTACAGCGCCAGCCGGGCCCGAAAGCCGCGCGCGGCGTAATATGAGTCGGCACCATTGTGATAGGTGAACACCGTATCATAGCGGCGGTCGCAGAACAGCGCGCCACCAAGGTTGCGGATGGATGCCGGAGTTGCGATCCAGCTCGAGGTTTTCCGGTCGAACTCGCCAAGCTCCTGTAAAGTGCGATACTGGTCCTCGGTCAGCAGTTCCACGCCCATCAAGGCAGCCATCTCCAGCGCCGCGCCGCCGGGTTTGTTCTCTTTGCGGGCATCAAGAGCCGTGCGGTCATAACAAAGGCTGCGCCGACCAGTTGGGCTTTCGGACGAGCAATCGACAAAGCACAGCGCGTTATCGAGCACAACGACGTCCGGCTCACCGCCGGTGCGTTCCATTTCGGCGAGGGTTGCGAGCTTGGCAGGAGAAGCGGTCAGCCGCATAAGCACAGCATCCCACACAAGGCCTTTGTGCCGAGGCATGTTGGCTTTGAAACGCTGTTCAAGGGTGGGGACCATGATATCGCCAACAGAACCGCTCATGACTGGCCCAAACCTGCGCTCCCGCACGTCGCCGTGATTTGCAAACAAAGCGAAGTGGGGTCAGCCTCTGGATGATTGTCCCGCAGGAGGTTCAAAGCTATCGCGGACATCCTGTCCAGCAAGCCATCAAGCGTTGCAGAGTCTGCCGCCGCAGGAATATTATCACAACGCCCGGCCCAGACCGGCGCTTCGCTGTCCCAACTGGCGGAAATCGTGAATATTGCTGGTTTTGGCATGCCATCCATCGTCATTCGCGTCATACGGTAAGTCAAGGTCCAACGGAATGAGCAAATATCAAAGAAGACTGGTCAACCAGGCTGGGTTTCAAATCGTCAGATGCACAAACACCTCGACTTCTTTGATCCGTGCGGTTCCTTCAGCTACCAATTTATCTTCGCACTCACTCCGCCGCCTGCGTACCCTTCGCCGCACCAACCTTCTCCATTTCCATGCGCAACCAGTCAGGGCACATGTCATACCCATTCGGCCATGTTAGCGCGCCATATTCGAGGAAGACACGTGCGAAATAGGCTGGGTCGGCCAAAGGTTCTGCCATGTTGCCGCGCTCATTGGCAAGCCATACAAAATCATGAACCCCGGTATATCCATCCTTGAAGGTCACCCGAAGGACATGCGGGGCAACCACCTTGGTTTCAATCACCTCGTTCAACATCAGGGCCTACGCCGCAAGATCCCAAAACCCGCGTTTCTTGATCTCCGCATGCATTGCATCCGGGGCCAGATCCAGTTCTCCGTCCCACCTCACGGCATTGTGTTCAACATGCGCAGTGGCAAAAATCGAAGGATCACGCAGCGCCGCAAACACACCTGCTTGTGGTCCAAGAACAAGTGCGCGCATTCGTACTTCGCCCTCCAATCCGTCACGAAACCGCACCGCCAAACGCAAGTCCGGCAGCACCCTTACCGACATGACCTGCCAAGGCAGGGCTGTGGGCACAGCAGAGTCAGCTACGGAAGAGGAAAGATCTTGTTTGGCATTGAGCGAACCTTGCATATTTCCCAGTTCTCCATCAATTCGGCTTGATGAATTTGCGCCCATTCCAAAACGAAGGCAAGGGCGCGGCGCGGCAGCGCCCCTTCCTGCACATCAAGTGTGGCAATATCAATCAGAGCTTCGAACTCGCCATACAGCGCATGAAAATGCGGCGGCGCGTGGTCGCCCCAATACATGTTGATCGCGATGCCATAAAACCGCGAAATCGTCGGCATCTCAGGTGACCCTTAACTGTCGAGGAACGAGCGCAGCTTCCTCGACCGTGACGGATGCTTCAGCTTCCGCAGCGCCTTAGCTTCAATCTGCCGGATGCGCTCACGCGTCACGGAGAACTGCTGGCCGACTTCTTCGAGCGTGTGGTCGGTGTTCATGCCAATGCCGAAACGCATGCGCAGGACGCGTTCTTCACGCGGCGTGAGCGAGGCTAGGACACGGGTTGTCGTCTCGCGCAGGTTCGCTTGAATCGCCGCGTCGATGGGCAGGAGCGCGTTCTTGTCCTCAATGAAATCGCCGAGATGCGAATCCTCTTCGTCGCCGACCGGCGTTTCGAGGCTGATCGGCTCCTTGGCGATCTTGAGAACCTTGCGGACCTTTTCGAGCGGCATGGCGAGCTTTTCGGCAAGCTCTTCGGGCGTTGGCTCGCGACCGATTTCGTGCAGCATCTGGCGCGAGGTGCGCACGATCTTGTTGATCGTCTCGATCATGTGCACGGGAATGCGGATGGTGCGCGCCTGATCGGCAATCGAGCGGGTGATTGCCTGCCTTATCCACCAGGTCGCATAGGTCGAGAACTTGTAGCCGCGGCGGTATTCGAACTTGTCCACCGCCTTCATCAGGCCGATGTTGCCTTCCTGGATGAGATCAAGGAATTGCAGGCCGCGGTTGGTGTATTTCTTGGCAATAGAAATGACCAGGCGAAGGTTCGCCTCGACCATTTCCTTCTTGGCAATCGCAGCTTCCCGCTCGCCCTTCTGCACCTGATTGACGATCTTGCGGAATTCAATGACCGGAATGGCCGTTTCCTGCGCGATGATCTGGATGTCGGCGCGCAGATTGCGGATGTTTTCCTTTTCGCTCTTGGTAAATTCCTTCCAGCCCTTGGACGTCAGGTTTGCGATGGAAGCATACCAGTTTGGGTCAAGTTCGGAGCCGGAGTAGACCTTGAGGAAATCCTCGCGCTTGACGCCATAGCTTTCGGCAAGGCGCAGCAGCTTGCCTTCGTTCATCACGAGACGGCGGTTGATGTCGTAGAGCTGGGCAACCAGGGCCTCGATGCGGGCGTTGTTCAACGACAGCGACTTGACGGCGGTGATCAGCTCATCCTTGAGCTGCTTGTAGCGGCGCTCTTGCGACGTGGACAGTGTGCCGGTTGCGGCAAGGCGGTTTTCGACCTGTTGATCCTGCAGTTTGCGCAGCTTCTTGTAGGTTTCGGCGATAACGTCGAGGGTGGCCATGACAGCCGGGCGCAGCTCGGCTTCCATCGCGGCAAGCGACAGGCTGGCCTCGTCCTCTTCCTCTTCTTCCTCTTCCGGGTGCGGGCCTTCGCCGCCGACATTGGTAATGTCGTCGTCTTCAGCGGCACGCATGCGGCGCTGGCGGTCGTCAATCTTTTGGGCAACGACTTCGGCCGGGCGCTCGACTTGCGGAGCAGCCTTGCCTTCTGGTCCGGCAAACGTCGTTTCCAGATCAATGATCTCGCGCAACAACGTCTTGCCCTCGTTCAGCTCGTCGCGCCAGATGATGATGGCCTGAAAGGTCAGCGGGCTTTCGCAAAGTCCGGCGATCATCGTCTCGCGACCGGCCTCGATGCGCTTGGCAATGGCAATTTCGCCTTCGCGCGACAAGAGCTCGACCGAG
>JANMQE010000528.1:0-6093 GCA_031370195.1 Phyllobacteriaceae bacterium | reverse complement strand
GAATGACGCAGTGCTCAAGCTACCATCCGCACTCGTAGCCCGCGTAACAATAGTGTGGCTCGTGCCTGTTTCATAGTCAATCGCGCCCGCGACGCTGACGATGCCAGTCGCAGGATCGATCGCAAATCGACCGCCAGCTGAATCATCCAGTGAATAGGTTATGCCGTTGTTTGTGGCATCCGCATCTGAGGCGAAAGCGGTAACATTGACCAAAGTTCCGTTGGGTGCATTTTCGGGTACGGTGTTTGCAATGGCGTTGGCGTCGATGATGGAGGATGTGTCAAACTCATCGACGTCGACAACTGCGATCGTAAACGCTTTGGTAGTAAAGGATGTGTCAGTACTTATGGCCCTAACAACGACGTCATAGCTGGCTGCAGTTTCGCGATCGATCGCTCCAGCTACGGTGATAACGCCAGTTGTTGGATTGATCGCGAAACGATTCCCTGCCGAGTCATCGAGAGAGTAAGTGACCGTATCAAACAGGTCCGGGTCAAGAGCAAGCGCTCTGATGCCGACATCTGATCCGATTGCAGAGTTCTCGGCAATTTGATTGGGCAACGTATTCGCGTCTGTGATTGGTGATACCACGTGATTGTGTGACGCAAATCGTCGCTGAAACACGCCGACATTGTCGCCCGGACCGTTGCCCCACCAAGTAACGACCGTTTCACCGGTCGGTGTGTAGGCTAAACTCTGGCGACTGCCGCGTGTATTTTGATCGCCGACCGACACGCTGTTGATCTGGAACTCATGCCCCATTTGATTTGTGCCCGGCCCCATCGTTCTTGCGAAGATTCCCGCGCCTGATCCATCTTGTCCCGGACTAGTCCAAGTAAAAGTCACGAACCCATTACTCGAGACGGCAACAGCCGGAAAATACTGATAGCCTGCTGACGTCTCGTTGACGATGAATTCAGCACCTATGCGGTTGAAATTGCTATCGAATCTCTGAGCCACGATATCGGTAACGCGATTGCTGAGTGCGGTCTGCCACGTAATGACATACTCCTGGCCATTCCGGGTTGTTGCCAAATCGGGTTGCGTTTGAGTACCTTCCGTGAACCGATTGATTTGGATGTCGGTTGGATCAATCGGATTTCCAGAGGCATTGAAACGCCTCGCGAAAATTCCGTAGCCGGAACCATCCTGATCTTGGCTGGCCCAAGTAACCACAAAGCCTCCAGTGGCCAACATCTCTACGTCGGCAGAATCCTGAGCCCCAGAGGTGTAGTTACTGACAAGCCTTGTATTTAGAAGACCGTTAGTAGTGTTAGGGAGATTGCTGTCCCAGTCAAAGAGGCTTGCAAACACACCTTGGCCCGAACCATCGTTCTGTGAATCCTCCCAAACTACGACAAACTTTGTACCATCTGGGCTGATGGCCAAATCCACTTCGACTTGGTAGCCACTTTCCCAACCTAGGTTCACAATAAACTGGTTACCAACTTTATTTCCATCCTTATCAAATCGTTGGGCGTTTACGCCCCAACCTTGCGCATCCGCCGCCCAACCTTGCCAAGCAACTATGTATCTTCCGTCATCGGCCATCGCGACACCTGGTCGGATCCGCTCATCAAATGCTCCAAGGTTAACCTGCGATTCGCCGCCAACTTTCGCACCAGTCACATTGTAACGTTGAGCGAGAATATCTAAATCAAGTGTTCCATTACTTCCCGATTCGTAGACAACGACTGATTGACCTGTTTTGTTCATGGCCAGCGCCGGATACATTTGATCCCGGCTGGTCGTGGAATTGACGAGTTCTTCGGTCGCCAACGCTACTCCGTCTAGTTCAGAATTCAGCCCAGCAATTGATACGGTTGTTACCGAGGTACTACTGAAGCCTGAGGTGTCTGTTACGCGGAGAGCGACTGTTCTTTGCTGGCCTAAAACCATTTGAGACGCGTCAAACAAAGCCGTGCGACTAGCGGCATCGGCTTGAAAGGCCAATCCGTCGTAGTCTAAATCCCACTGATAAGTCAGAACCCGATTGGTCGCAGTCGACGAAGTGGCGCCATCCAAAAATAGAGCTGACCCTGCAGCGACCGAGTAGGGTCCGCCAGCGCTGGCTGTTAGTGCGCCTACACCTAGCCAGGTCTGCATAACGCCGTTGCCGGCCGCAGAAGCGACCAAATCAACTTTACCATCGCGGTTGAAATCGCCGGTTGCCAGGCGATACGCATAAGTCAATCCCAAGCTGCCTTTCGGCTGGAACGTCAAGTTGCCATTGCCGGCGAACAAAGTCACTTGGTGACTAGTTAGACTTGCGAAAGCCAAGTCAGAGCGGCCGTCACCATTGAAATCAGCCGCTACCAAATGATAAGGTTGTGGACCGACCGAGAGGCTTGGCATCTGTAAGAATTGCCGTGCTCCTAGCCCACGATAGATAGTTGAGGTACCATCGCCACGATTCGTAGTCGCAACGTCTATCTTTCCATCACCATTAAGGTCGACGGCGATCAAATCGAATGTATTGAGGCCTGCAGCCAGCACCTGGCGATTGCCAAAAGTGCCGTCGGCCACACCATTCGCACCTTTGTTGCCATACAAAACCACGACGTTGTTATCGAAGTAGTTGGCTGTCAAAAGATCCAGGGCTCCATCACTATCTAGATCGACCACTGTCACATGATGCGATCCATTAGAAGTTGCGTAGAAATTTGAAGTCACAAAGTTACCGCCCCCGCTGCCAATCAAAATAGTGACACGATTTTGGCTTAACGAATTCGCAGCAATATCCGGGATGCCGTCACCATTGAAATCGCCAATTCCTACGTCATAAACTCCAGGCAAACCACCAATCGATTGGGCGGGACTGAAAGTGCCGTCTCCCACACCAAACAGAAGGCTTAGACTACTACCGGCGTAATTGGCTACAAGCAGATCTAGCTTACCATCGCCGTTTAAATCCGCGGACGCACTTCGCGCCGGTCCCTGACCTGTGGCATAGGTTACGCCAACACCAAATGTGCCATTACCTAAACCACGCGTGATGCTGATAGTATTGGCCGATTCGTTTACGGTGGCTAGATCCAGGAAGCCATCGCCATCGAAATCCGCAGGCTCAGCGACGGCCGCATTTCCGGATACTAAATTTAGCGTGGATGCGCTATTGAAAAGGATGTCGCCAACAAGCGGAGCCGCTACTGAAACGACTTTGCCAGCAACGATTCCATTACTACCAATCAGCGTGGCAGAGAGCGTTTGATTTCCAGCACTCTGAAACATCACGGCAAACGACTTTACTCCTTGATCGGCTGCAGTAAACGTATAGTCTGCCGGAAGCTGAGCAAATCGATCGCTACTCTTGAATCGAATAGTACCCGTAAAGTTAGTCGCGGTTAGGCCGTTAGAATCCAGTGCCGAGACTGTGACAGTGAACGGCGTTCCAAGAGTTGAAGTCGCTGGCGTACTAATCGACAAGTAAGGGTTGGCTGGAACCGCTAGATTCTTCAGTATGCTAACGCTTGCACCGGCATAATTTGCAGTAGCAATGTCCTTCGTGCCATTGCCATCGAAGTCGGCAAGAGTTAAGCCATACGGCTCACTTCCTGTTACGAAGGTTGACAACGTACTAAATGTTCCGTCGCCCACGCCGGGTAAGATTCCGACTCGATTGGCGGTAGATAGACTGACCGCTAAGTCTACTAACCCGTCCCCGTTCAGGTCGCCAACACGTACGACGTTTGCGGCAGAGCCTAATGCGTATCGCGCGGCGGGACGGAATGTTCCATTGCCATTTCCCAGGAAAACGCTGACATTGGATCCTGCGTAGTTGCTAACCACTAGGTCGACATAACCGTCACGATTGAAGTCTGCACTGTCAATCCATACGGCTAAAGCTCCCGATGCATAGGCAACTGGTGCTGCGAGAGTGCCGTTTCCGTTATTCAACATCACGCTCATTGTTCCGGCGTGGTAATCGGCGGTCGCTACATCAATATCGCCATCGCCATCGAAGTCTGAAAGTGCGACGCTTTCGGTACCATTGCTGGCAGTGTAATTGACCGGCGACTGAAACGAACGGCCTGGAGCTCCCAGCAAAACAGTTACGCTCCCGCCCGGGTTCCAATAGTTACCTGCGACTAGATCGCTATGACCATCGTTGTTCATATCCGCGAACTTGACATCGACTGGATCAAAACTATTGGACCATGATCGC
The DNA here is from genome assembly GCA_031370195.1 of Phyllobacteriaceae bacterium. Taxonomy (GTDB): domain Bacteria; phylum Pseudomonadota; class Alphaproteobacteria; order Rhizobiales; family Rhizobiaceae; genus JANMEX01. The sequence goes on along the minus strand of JANMQE010000528.1, from coordinate 1,928 downwards.
AGATCACTAAAGGTACCATCGCCATTGCCAAAAAGAACTATTAGCGTGTGTCCGGAATAGGTTCCCGTGGCAAGGTCCAATTTACCATCACCATCAATGTCACCAACGGCAACCGAACTGGGTGAACCACCGACCGGGTACACGACTCGATTCCCGTAGCTTCCGTGACCCTGCCCGAGGAAGACGTTGAGGCTACCGGTTCCGTAATTAGCAGAAGCAATATCGATAATACCATCTTGATTGAAGTCCCCGTGGCCGATGCCGTAGCCCGCGCCGCTATCAGCCAACGAAACCGGCAAGTCAAAGGCCAATACAGGCAATACAGGCGGATTGTATGCACGTGCGATTTCCAAAGGCGTCAAAGCTCGAGGATAGATTGTGAGTTCATCTATTACGCCACGGAAGTTGTTTGCCGGCTCATTGGTGACTGGACTAGTCGAGTTGCCGGGCCCAGTGTTGGCGCCACTGATTCGCACATATGAGTTTGAGGTCAGGATCGCTCCGATCGACTGTGATGTGGATTTCCTAAGCACTCCATCGACATAAATGGAGAAAGTGCTGCCATCACGAGAAGCCGCAACATGATGCCAGTTGGAGTCGAGCAAATTGACCGAGTCAGCCGCATCATCAATGGTCGCTACACTGTTGCCGGCACTGTCTCGGCAATCAAGTCGCAGGCGTCCACCGATTGAAATTGCCATCTGATAATACGACAACCCCCCATAGTTCAGTACTAGGGACGTTGAGCCTCCACTCTGTACTACGTCGGCTTTGATCCAAGTTTCGATGGTAAAGTTACCCGCACCAAAGTCCAATGCCCCTGTTTGTTTAAGAATATTGATCGATTCATTACCGCTCAACTTCGCCGCCGTTCCGCTATGCCCATTGATGAATTGGACGTTGCCTTGAAGGGCGCCTTCGTTGCTGCCGATCAGATCCTCAGCAGCACCCTCGAACGCCATCCAGAATGCGGCATCAGCAGCCAGCAATGAACGCGATTCCATTTGCTCAACCCGAAGTTTACGCAGGATGAATTTTCGGACGCTTGCTCGCGAAGGGTTCCGCCAGTTTCGAGGCATGGGAAGTTGTCCATTGTGAAAGTTGTGAAGGCGCAATTAGGGCATATTGAATAAAGTCGCAATCGAATTCATAACCGAACAAAGTTTCAATAAGATTTTTCGAGAAAGTCACTTGTCGATTGACTAGACGCCCAGAAATAAGCGGCAACGGCTGCGAAATGCCAAGCTACCGGTCGGCATGCTGTTAGCATTCCAAGGACAATAAAGTATAGAGACCCCATTTCCAACAAATGTGGAATTAAGTAAGCCCTTTTACAGTACTGGGCATTCCACCACTTGTGCTTATCTTGCGGGGTGTTGTGGAGTGACGTTTTGCGTCACCACGACTTCAACTGGAAGTCGCAAATTGTCGAGGTTTTCTCGTAGCGCTTTATCGAATCCGGGTTGGCTTTTTTCGTCCTCGATAAAGTTCACCAGTTGCTCTTTAGCCTGAACGATGAACTCATCGGACCGACCCCAACGCTTCAGGATCTCAATACGCTGGATGGCATTCGCGACACGTTGCATCAATTGCGGTATTTTGTCAGGAATTTTTTTACAGAGCGACACAAGAGCACTCTCACGTTCGTCGAGTGCAACCAAAGCTAGATCCCAATTTTCACCTTTTACCAACACATCAGTCCAAATGCCGTATACTTTCACTGCCTCCAACAGAACCTTAATGCAAAAATAGCAATAAGTCCCAACGTCAGTGGGCGTTACATTTTTTTTGGGCTCACCTGTTCGGTTTCTCCGACTGCGGCAACCAAACCCTTGTTCCCGTTCGCTGTTTCCATTGTCTTACGGTACCGGCATAAGGCCAGCCAGTGATGCAAGTTGTCTTCGATTCTTAATATCTCACCAACCAAA
>JANMQE010000525.1:0-2504 GCA_031370195.1 Phyllobacteriaceae bacterium | reverse complement strand
GCGCCATCGGGCAGCGCGCGCAGCACTTCGGCATGGCGAGCGGGCGGGGTGGCGAGATCGAAGATGGCGTTTTTTACCGAGGCGGCTTCGTCGACGGTGCGGAATGCCTTGACGCCCCACTTGGACGCAAGTGCTTCAGCCTTGGCATGGTCCGGGTCGAAAAGACCTGCTACCGGAATGCCTGCCTTTTTGAACGCCGGAAAGTGCGCGTCGCCAACAATGGAACCCGCGCCGAAGGTGACCATCGGGCGCGGTTTGGCAGGTTTTGCCCAAGACTGTTTCAGGCTGGCGGGGTCGAACTCAATCATGATGGAAAACCTCGTCCATCATCGCCCACCACTCACCTTCCTTGCGGGTGTCGAGCGGCTTCTGGCAGGGCATGCAGACCGACCACCATTCGGCGTTCTTCGGGCTTGCAGCCATCTTTGCCATATCTTCGGCAAAGTCCGAGCCGATATATTCCCAATAGCCGAACAGAAGGTTCTCCGGCTCCCTGAGGAAGATTGAGTAGTTGGTGATGTTGCACTGTGAGATGAGGGCGAGAATTTCCGGCCAGACGGCCGTGTGCAGCCTTTTGTATTCGGCGATCTTGTCCGGCTGAAGCCCGATCACCATACCCATGCGCTGACCTTGCATCTGGTTCTCCTCAGGCTGACGTGATGGTTCGGGTGAATTCGGCGACCGAGCGGGCTTTCACAATGTCCCAATCCCACGCAATGCCGATGCCAGGTTCAGACGGCGCGACGGCCATTCCGTTCTCGACGGTCATGCCTGTCGTTGTGATGTCGTCGAGCTGCGGAATGTATTCGACATACTTGCCGTTCGGCACGGCGCAGGCGAGGCTGACGTGCAGCTCCATCAAAAAGTGCGGGCAGACCGGCATGTCGAACGCTTCGGCGGCATGGGCGACCTTCAGCCATGGCGTTATGCCACCGATGCGGCCTGCATCGACCTGCACGATGGTGCAGGCGCCTTTTTGCATGTAGTCGCGGAAATGGCGGATGGAATAGAGGCTCTCGCCCACGGCAATTGGCGTTGATGTCGCGCGGGACAGGCGGATGTGTCCGTCAAGATCGTCGGCAGGCAGCGGCTCTTCAATCCATGCCAGATCAAGGTCGCGCAGCCGTTCCGCGCGGCGGATTGCTTCATCGACGAGGAAGCCCTGATTGCAGTCGGTCATGATCTCGAAGCCATCACCGACGGCCTTGCGCACCGCAGACAAGCGGGCGACATCTTCGGAGACGTGCGGGCGACCGATCTTGATTTTGGAACCACGGAAGCCTTTGGCTTTGGCCTGCAACGCATCCTCGACCAGCGCTTCGGTTTCGATGTGCAGCCAGCCGCCTTCGGTGGTGTAAAGCGGGCGACGGTCGGCTGCGCCGCCGGCGGCAATCCACAGCGGCAGGCCCTGCTTCTTGCACTGCAAATCCCACAGGGCGGTGTCGATGGCGGCGAGCGCGATTGATGTGATCGCGCCGATGGTGGTGGCGTGGGTGTGGTATTCCAAGTCACGCCAGATGGCCTCAATCCTGTCGGCATCCTTACCGATCAGGCGCGGCGTGAGATGGTCGGACAAGAGCCGCATGACGGATGAACCGCCGGTGCCGATGGTGTAGGAGTAACCGGTGCCCACCGCGCCATCCGAGTCCGTGATGGTGACAATCGGGGTCTCCTGGCTGACGAAACTCTGGATGGCGTCCGTTCGCTTCACCTTTGGCGGCAGATCGACCATGCGCAGGTCCAATTTTTCAATGCGTGCCATGGCTCAGGCCTTCCTGTCCGAAAGCGACTTGCCAGTGGCAGAGTCGAACAGATGGGCTTGGCTGAGATCAAATGTCGTGCCAAGGCTTTCGCCCGCAGTGAGCGAGCGCGGATTGAGCATGCGCGATACCCAATCGCGCCCGGCGAAATCGAAGAACACCAGCGTTTCATTGCCGAGCGGTTCGGTGATTGTCACCTTCAGATTACGCTTGAACACGTCGTCCGTAGTGCCGGAGCCGATGCCGTGGCCGGTGGGGAAGAGATCGTCGGGACGAAGTCCGAACGTGACTTTCTGGCCTGCCGCGACATTTGCCCTGAAGCGCGCTGGAAGCGGGATGGTGTCGCCATTGTCGAAGGTGACCTTTCCCGCATCGATGGTCGCCTCGACAAGATTCATCGGTGGCGAGCCAATGAAGCCGGCGACAAAGCGCGTCGCCGGATGTTTGAACACCTGATCTGGCGTACCGACCTGTTCGATGTAACCGTCACGCATGATGACGATGCGGTCTGCCAGCGTCATCGCTTCAACCTGATCGTGGGTTACATAGACGACCGTGGACTGCACCTTGGCGTGAAGCTTTTTGATTTCCGTGCGCATCTGTGTGCGCAGCTTGGCGTCGAGGTTGGACAGCGGTTCGTCGAAGAGGAAGGCCTTGGGCTCACGCACGATCGCGCGCCCGACCGCGACCCGCTGACGTTGACCGCCGGACAGTTGCTTCGGTTGCTTGGGCAATTGCTCGACC
>JANMQE010000506.1:0-3375 GCA_031370195.1 Phyllobacteriaceae bacterium | reverse complement strand
CGGAACAGTCGTGCCGCGCGACGGCGTGTCATCGCCCATATCGCGGCTCGGCTTCTGGCCGGAAATCAGCGCGGTGATCTCATCGCCAGACAGTGTTTCATATTCAAGCAGGCCGAGCGCAATCACCTCAAACTCCTTGCTATACTTCTTGATCATCGTGCGGGCGGTCTTTTCGCCTTCTTCAATCAGCAAGCGAACCTCGTCATCAATCACTCTGGCGGTCTCGTCCGACATGTGGGTCGATTGGGTCACGGAATGGCCAAGAAACACTTCCTGCTCATTTGACTTGTAGCGAACGCGGCCAAGCTTCTCGCTCATGCCCCATTCCATCACCATGGCGCGGGCGAGATTGGTGGCCATCTGGATGTCGCCGGACGCACCTGTCGTCACCTTTGCGGGACCGAACTTGAATATCTCGGCCTCACGTCCCCCAAACAGCATGATCAACTGCGCCAGCGCCTTTTCACGCGAAAATGACACGCGATCATTGGTTGGCAGCGTCATCACCATGCCCAGCGTCCGGCCACGCGGAATGATCGTCGCCTTGTGGATAGGGTCAATGACATTTGGCATCATCATGGCAATCAGCGCATGACCGGCTTCATGATAGGCGGTCTTCTTCTTCTCGTCATCGGTCATGGCGAGTGTGCGCCGCTCGGCACCCATCATGATCTTGTCCTTGGCGTCCTCAAACTCCAGCATCGTCACCAGCCGCTTGTTGCGACGGGCGGCAAGCAGTGCAGATTCATTCACAAGATTGGCCAAATCCGCGCCGGAGAAACCGGGCGTGCCGCGCGCAATCGTTTTCAAATCAACATTCGGCGCAGTCAGCACGTTCTTGACATGAACCTTGAGGATTTTCTCGCGGCCAACGATATCAGGGTTAGGGACAACCACCTGACGGTCAAACCGGCCCGGACGCAAGAGGGCAGGGTCAAGCACATCCGGGCGGTTGGTCGCCGCAATGATGATCACGCCCTCGGAGGCTTCAAACCCGTCCATTTCGACCAGCAACTGGTTGAGCGTCTGTTCGCGCTCGTCGTTGCCGCCGCCAAGACCGGCACCGCGATGACGGCCGACCGCATCGATTTCGTCGATGAAGATGATGCACGGAGCATTCTTCTTCGCCTGCTCAAACATGTCGCGCACGCGGCTGGCACCAACGCCGACAAACATTTCAACAAAGTCCGAGCCGGATATCGTGAAGAACGGCACGCCAGCTTCGCCGGCGACAGCGCGGGCAATCAAAGTCTTGCCGGTGCCCGGAGGGCCGACAAGCAACACGCCGCGCGGAATCTTGCCGCCAAGCCGCTGGAATTTGCCGGGCTCGCGCAAGAATTCGACGATTTCCTCAAGGTCAACCTTGGCTTCGTCAACGCCGGCCACATCGGCAAACGTCACCTTGCCATGCGCTTCTGTGAGCAGTTTTGCTTTCGATTTGCCAAATCCCATCGCGCCTCGGGCACCGCCCTGCATTTGGCGCATGAAGAAAATCCAGACGCCAAGAATGATGATCATCGGCAGCCATGAAACCAGAATGCCGACCAGCGAGGTCGAGCCATCTGTCAGCGGGCGGGCCGCAATAACGACGTTCTTTTCTTCAAGCCGACGCACAAGGTCCGCGTCGCCCGGCGAATAAGTCGCAAACGACGTGCCATTGTCGAGATAGGTGCCGACAATCCGGTCACCCTGGATTTCGACCCTTTTGATCTTGCCGGCGTCCACATCATCCAGGAATTTGGAATATTCGACATCCGCTGAAACTGTCCGCTGGGATGGGCTTTGAAACATGCTGAACAGTGCGACGAGCAAAAGTGCAATGATCGCCCACAGCGCAAAATTACGGTAGTTCGGGTTCATGAATATTTCCAATCAGGGGGGGCAGCACGCACAGCGCTGCTTCGTTCATAATGCAAGATAGGAGCGAACACCGGACTTGCCAAGGCTTTGCGTGCGTCATGCGGCAATTCTCATCATCACGGTTTACAACGCCAACACAGGAAATGGCGGCGCACCCGTGATTCTGGCAAGCGCCGCCGCGAGTTCAATGTCGAAAGACGGCACAAGGTCCGGCCACGGGTTCAACAGCATCCGCAGCGCCAGACCCTGACTGACGGCGTCGGACGCGCTCATCGCGCCCGTTTCCGACCGAACAAACAACGGCTCGCAGAGTTGCGCATGGCGCACCAGCGCCGTCGGCTGCGCCAGTTTCTTTTCCGGCAATGGCTGCATGGACATACGTTCCGTTGGCATTCCCAGCAACCGGTAACGCCCTGCAAACGCTCTTGCATTGACCGAGCCGCGACGGCGCTCCTGAAGCAGATAGACGCCGCGCGCCCGGATCTCCGCCAGCACGCCGCCCGCACCCAGCCGCTCAGCCTTGGTACCTTTGGCAGAAGAATGTGCAGCCGCCAAATCAAACAACACTTTTGCGTGAAGCGCGTCGGCAAGATACGGAGAACCGGCGGCAAACGACAGCAACGCGCGCAAGGCAAGCAACCTTCCATCGCTGGCACCATCTGCGAAAAAGCCGCGATTGATCACCAAAAGTCCCGGCCGGATAACCACGGCAGCAGCAATCAATTGCGCCGCCTCCGCCACGTCAGCAAGGCGCTTTGTTGACGCCTCGTGCCGGCTCCGGTCGATCCCGGCAATTGTCTCCACAGACATTTCCGCCAGCCGGTGGCGCATGGCGATCCGCTCGTAGGCGATGTTGGTGTTGGACGGATCATCAATCCAGCCAATCGCCTCGGCGTTCAGCACATCGCGCAAGTCTTGCCGCGTGCGCCCAAGCAGCGGCCGTGCAAACCACACCCCGTCACCGCGCCCCGCGTCATCAAACACAAGCGAGGCCGGCGCAATTCCGGCCAGCCCCGGCCCGTCGCCGCGCCGTGCCCGCATCGCCACCGTTTCCCGCTGGTCGTCCAGCGTGTGCCCGGTCATCACAAGGTCCGCACCAACGTGCGCTGCGGTTTCTGCAATCATCGCCCGCCGCACATCGCGCGCCGTCGCCTGAATGCCGGTCAACGGCTTTTCGCCATCCCAGCGGCGTATGGTGTGTTGCACGCCAAGCCGTTCACAAACACTGGCGACCATCTTCGCTTCATCGGCAGACCCTGAGCGAAGGGCATGATCAATTGTGATGGCTGCCAGTTTCGGCGGGTTGGAAAGTGTCTTGATTTGTTTGACCGCCAGCAGAAGCAGTGCGGTGGAGTCGCTGCCACCGGATACCGCGAGGAGCACATGGCGTTTCCTTTCGAGCGGTAGAGTGGCTTCTGCCATAAGCGGGGTCAGCACCCGGCCTTGGATTGTTCTTCGGCAACCCGCGTCAACAGCGCCTGGCCGGACTTCGGGTATTTCTTTTGCACCTGCGCA
>JANMQE010000482.1:0-4242 GCA_031370195.1 Phyllobacteriaceae bacterium | reverse complement strand
ATGGCCGAAAATCGTCTCGGACAGCGACTTGCGCACCCGCTCTTCCCAGAACCGGCCTTCGTCGAACGCGATGTCATGCAGCGTGCGCCCTGCCGCATCCTTGCGGAAAGCGGCGGCAGAAAAGAACAGCAGGAAGATTTTCAGCCAGTCATCCAGTCTGTCCACCGGCGGTGACAAGAGGTCGCGCTCCACGCCGGGGACGGCAAGGATGATGGCGAGGTCGATCTCAAGGAAATCGGTCAGCAGCCCCTTGGCGCCGGTGAACGACAGCCGCCACTTGCGCCCGTCCGTCAGGATGCCCCAGCGCACCCGCCGGTTCGATTGCACTTCGGCGCGGGTCAGGTAGCCGAGCAGCTGCGCCATCGGCGGGATGTCGCGGTCCACCCGCCGGTCGAACGGCACATTCCACTTCTTCGCCTCCAGCACCAGATCAGCATGCCGCACCCGGTCGGAAGGGTTTTTCTCGCCGTCTGCTTTGCGGCGGTCTTCTTCGTTGAGGAACAGGAATGCGTCGGGGATCTGCCTGTTGTCCGGGCCGATCCGGCCCTTGACCGCGCGCATCCAGCCGAGCATGTCGGTGATCGGGTAAATCAGCCGGTCTTCGGTTTCTGCCTCGTTCGGCGTCCCGGTGACCGGAAACCTGGCGAACAGCGCAGCGAGTTCTGCCTTCGCCGCGTCAAACGCCGCGCCGTCGAGCGCCTTCCACGCGGCGGTGCGCGTGACGCCTTCTTCCAGAAAATCGCGGGTAAACAGGTTTCCGAGCACACTCGATCCGAATCATGTTTGAAATGAACGGATGGAAACTAGAACAAGATCACCTTGGATGAAACCACAGGCACGCAACTTCAAATGGCTGACTCAAATCCGGCTGATGCAAACCTTGGCATGCCCTGCGCCAATGAACCCGAGCTTCTTGGCCGCGCCCTTGGACAGGTCGATCACCCGGCCTTTGATGAACGGGCCGCGGTCGTTGATGCGCACGACGATGGACTTGCCGGTTTTGGCGTGCGTGACCTTGACCTTCGAGCCAAGCGGCAGCGTCTTGTGCGCGGCGGTCATGGCCGACGGGTTCATCATTTCGCCGGATGCCGTGCGGGAATGCAGCGCATACCAGGACGCGCCGCCACATTGGGCGAAGGCATTGCCGGTGAGCATGAGAACGGTCGCCATCATTGCGGCGGAAATCGTGAGCTGTTTTTTCAAAACGCTGGTCCTGTTGATCTTTGAAACGGTTTGAAGCCGGACAAATGCGGCGACAAAGCGGCACAGAGATCACAAGATGTTTCTGAATCTTAAAACGTCGGCGGCGTGTTGATCCACAATAGAACAGTTTCGCCATCAAAACTGTTCTTCCACGAATGCTGCACAGAGCTTTTGAAATAGAGCGAGTCGCCCGCGTTCAATTGGTGAAAATCCTCGGAACCGAGCACAATCTCCAATTGACCTGACAGAACATGAATGAACTCTTCACCCTCATGCTTGTACGCCCCTTCGGAAGACGCATCAGGAGCCAGCACAAAGCGGTGGCAGTCCATCTGGTTGCGCCCTTCGGCCAGCAATTGCACCGTCACGCCGGGCATCGTCTGCGGCCAGCTCGTCCATTCGCCGGACTTCACCAAGCGCCGCGCGCCGGTCTCGTTCGTGCCGGACAGCGCCGAAACAGACGTGCCCAGCGCTGAGGCCAGATCATGCATCACCTTGACGGACAGGCCCTGACTGGTGCGCTCGAATGTCGAGAGTGCAGAAACCGCGACCCCGGCCTGCGCAGCCACATCCGCAAGCGTACGCCCCGCCGCCTGCCGCAAGGCGCGCACCCGCTTGCCAACGGGATCAGCGTCGTCTCGGCCCGCAAAACCATGCACCGCGTCGCCGTTTTCCAGGCCGGCCCGGATTGCGGCAGGGTTCAGCCCTTGCTGCGCCCGTTGCCACTGGATGCGTCTGAGTTGTTCAATGTGGCTGTCCAAATAGCAGCGCTGCCCACTTGGCGTACGCTCTGGTTCGATCAACCCCTGCAATTCCCAAAGCCGCAAAGTGGATGCCGACACGCCCGTCAGCCGCGCCGCCTCTGCCACCTTGTACCGCACAGGTTCGCGCAAATTCCGCTCCATTTTCGCGCACCATTCGCGCGAGGTTCATCATGCGAAAACACTATTGGCAACTTACAGAAAAAATGCAAGAAAGAACAATTCCCACCTTTGGCCGCTAAAGGAAACCGCCATGAACGCCCCGCTGAAGAATGCCGAAATCCAGATCCGCAAAACCGATGCGATTTCGCGCGGTGTCGGCGTCATGACGCAAATCTATGCCCACAAGGCCGAGAACTCCGAGATCTGGGACGTTGAAGGCCGCCGCTACATCGATTTTGCCGCCGGCATTGCCGTCGTCAACACCGGCCACCGCCACCCCAAGGTGATCGCAGCCGTGAAAGACCAACTCGACCATTTCACCCACACCTGCCATCAGGTCGTGCCATACGAGAATTACATCCGCCTCGCCGAACGTCTCAACAAGGCAGTGCCCGGCAACTTCGCCAAGAAGACAATTTTTGTCACCACGGGTGCTGAAGCTGTTGAAAACGCGGTGAAAATCGCGCGCGCATCAACCGGCCGCCAGGCGGTCATCGCCTTCACCGGCGCTTTCCATGGCCGCACTTTCATGGGCATGGCGCTGACCGGCAAGGTCGTTCCCTACAAGGTCGGCTTCGGCGCGATGATGAACGACGTGTTCCACGTGCCATTCCCTGTCGAGATGCACGGCGTCTCCCAGGAAGAGTCGCTGTCGGTGCTCGACAAGCTGTTCAAGGCCGATGTCGATCCGGGCCGCGTGGCGGCAATCATCGTCGAGCCGGTGCAGGGCGAAGGCGGGTTTTACGATGTGCCCAAGCCGTTCATGCGGGCGCTCCGCGACATCTGCGACAAGCATGGCATCGTCTTCATCGCCGACGAGGTGCAGACCGGCTTTGCCCGCACCGGCAAGCTGTTTGCCATGGAGCACTATGACGTCACAGCCGACATCACCACGATGGCCAAGGGATTGGCCGGCGGCTTCCCGCTCGCAGCCGTCACCGGCAAAGCTGAAATCATGGATGCACCCGGACCCGGCGGTCTTGGCGGCACCTACGGTGGCAACCCCATCGGCATTGCCGCCGGCAATGCGGTGCTCGATGTCATTGAAGAGGAACAGCTTTGCGACCGCGCAATGCAGCTTGGCAACCGGCTGCACCAGCGGCTGGAATCGCTGCGCCACGACATTCCTCACATTGCCGATATCCGTGGCTATGGCTTCATGAAAGCCATTGAGTTCAATATTCCGGGCACTGACAAGCCGAATGCCGACTTTACCAACGCCATCCGCATGAAGGCGCTGGAAAAGGGCCTGATCCTGCTGACCTGCGGCGTCTATGGCAACGTCATCCGCTTCCTCGCGCCGATCACCATACAGGATGAGGTTTTCAACGAGGCGCTCGACATCATAGAATCCTCCATCCGCGACTGCGCAAAGGCTTAAGAAAATGATCGCTGCATCTCTCATCTCCCGTCTGAAAGACCCGAGCCTTGTCACCGACAAGGCTTTCGTTTCCGGCGTCTGGACCGCCAAGGCTGACGGCGGAAAGACGTTTGAGGTCACCAACCCCTCCACCGGCGATGTCATCGCCGTGCTACCCGACATGGGCCGCGAGGAAACTTCCCGTGCCATTGATACCGCCTATGCGGCACAAAAAGAGTGGGCAAAAAAGACCGGCAAGGAACGCGCCATTGTCATGCGCAAACTGTTCGACCTGATGATCGCCAATGCCGATGATCTGGCCACCATCCTGACCACTGAAATGGGCAAGCCGTGGGCCGAGGCGCGCGGCGAAATCCTCTATGGCGCATCTTACGTCGAATGGTTCGGCGAAGAGGCCAAGCGCGTCTACGGCGATGTGATGGGCGGCCATCAGGCAGACAAGCGCATCATGGTCATCCGCCAGCCGATCGGCGTGGTCGGTGCCATCACGCCGTGGAATTTCCCCAATGCGATGATTGCCCGCAAGATGGCTCCGGCTTTGGCCGTTGGCTGCACCATGGTTGCAAAACCTGCCGCGCAGACGCCGCTGTCCATGCTCTCGCTTGCGCTTCTGGCAGAGCGCGCGGGCGTTCCCGCCGGTTGCTTCTCGGTCATCACCTCGAAATCCTCCTCTGCAATCGGCAAGGAATTCTGCGAGAACGACAAGGTCCGCAAGCTGACCTTCACCGGCTCCAC
>JANMQE010000480.1:0-7756 GCA_031370195.1 Phyllobacteriaceae bacterium | reverse complement strand
GTCGGTCGGAGCGAGCTCGACCTCCGGCATCCCCAGTATTTCCCTGTAGAAAGGGAGAGCGTCGGCGATCGAGCTCACCGCGATCCCGATGTGAGAAATTCTGACGCCCTCAGGGGTTGCTTGCCGCATTAGATTTCTATGTGAAAGTAGGATCAAAGTTAATTCAGACGTGCATGCGGGCTATCCCCGCGGAGAAGCTACTAAATGTCGACTGCTGTGGCCGTAACTGACGGCGATTTCGAGCTGGAGATCGAGAAGCACGAGGGACTCGCCGTAGTGGATTTCTGGGCAACATGGTGCGGCCCATGCCGGATCGTCGAGCCGACGCTCGACCAGCTGGCGCTCGAGTTCGAGGGAAAAGCGAAGGTGATGAAGATGGACGTCGATACCAACATCAAGACACCCGCGCGCTTTTCGGTCACGGCCTCCAGCCCGGCACGCAGAATTCGCAGGGCCTGTTCTTCCATCGAGCAACCCTGGCGCGCCGCTTCAAGCCGCAGGCGGTTCTTGAGCTTATCGTCGATTTGGCGTATCGCGATGCTGTGCATGCCCACTCCACATTGAAGTTCGAATGCCAATGATATCACTGATATCAAATGAGCCTACGCTCTGAAAAAGTCAAGAATCGCCCGGCTCAAATCGCCTTGCGTGTCGACCCGCGCTGCTTGGCGAGCTTGCCGAATTTGCGGGTGACCATCTCGCGTTTCAGCTTGGAGATATGGTCGATGAACAGCACGCCGTTGAGGTGGTCGATCTCATGCTGCAAGCATGTGGCGAGGAGGCCTTTGGCCTCTATTTCCTGGCTCTTGCCATGACGGTCAACATACTTAACGCGCACGCCTGCAGGGCGCTCGACTTCGGCATAGTAATCCGGGATTGAGAGGCAGCCTTCCTCGTAGACCGACAGGTCTTCTGTCACAGCCAGAATTTCCGGATTGATAAAGAATTGCGGGGCCTTGTCTTCGCCCTCTTTGGCCAAATCAATCACCAGCATGCGCAACGGCTCGGCAATCTGGATGGCGGCAAGTCCGATGCCCGGCGCGTCGTACATTGTATCAAGCATATCATCGGCCAGCTTCAAGATGCGGGAATCGACACTCCCGACCGATTGGGAAACGGTCTTGAGAATTGGATCAGGAAGGAGAACGAGCGGGCGCAGCGACATGAGCGGTCACCTAAACATTCCTTTTGTGACAGTCAATCCGGTGGCAGAAACATCGTTCATGTTTTGTGCTGTCAACGATTTGCGAATCGTATAGATTGCGCAAATGGACATTCAGGAACTGCTTTCACAGCCCGCCTTGACGCTTGGTTCAAACGTGTTTTCGTTCAGTCAGGTGCTGACCGCCGCAGCGGCAGTTGTTGCTCTGCTGCTATTGGTATTGTGCGTCTTGCTGTGGCGCTCGGCGACAGCGCGCGCGGTCAGCGAAGCGCAAGCGGCAGATCGTGGCCGAGAGGCGGAAGAGCGGATGGCTGACATTTTGAAGTCGCAATCCGAGATGCAGGGCAGGATGCAGACGATGGCCGAGATTTTCGGCTCGCGCCAATCCGAGATGACGCAGGCAATCCGTGAGCGGCTGGACGGAATGACGCACCGCATCGGCCAGACCATGACCGAACAGACAAAGTCCACACATGACAATCTGGCGAAATTGCAGGAACGGCTGGCGGTGATTGACACGGCGCAGTCGAACATAAGGGCACTGGCCGGCGAGGTCGTGACGCTGCAATCAATTCTGTCAAACAAGCAGACGCGCGGGGCTTTCGGGCAGGCGCGGATGGAGACCATTGTCGCTGATGGCATGCCCTCAGGGGCATATGAGTTTCAGGCGACGCTCACCACTGGCGTACGGCCAGACTGCCTGATCCGAATGCCAAACGGCGCGCCGTCACTGGCGATTGATGCCAAGTTTCCGCTTGAATCATGGAATGCAATCCGTGCTTCTGAAACGCCTGACGCACGTCGTGTGGCGGAGGCGTCGTTCCGCCGTGACATGGATATCCATGTGAAAGATGTGTCGGAGAAATATTTGATCCAAGGCGAAACGCAAGACACGGCATTCCTGTTCGTTCCTTCAGAATCCGTATTTGCTGAAATCCACGAGCATTTTGAAGCCATCGTGCAGAAGGCGCACCGCGCGCGCGTGGTAATTGTTTCGCCATCGCTGTTGATGCTGTCGATTCAGGTAATTCAAGCCATCCTGAAAGACGCCCGCATGCGCGAGCAGGCGCATCTCATCCAAGGCGAGGTTTCCCGGCTGATGGATGATCTCGGAAGGCTCGACGAGCGGGTGCGCAAGCTGCAGGGCCATTTCCAGCTGACGGCCAAGGATGTTGACGACATTTTGGTTTCAACATCGAAAGTCACCAAACGGGGGCAAAGGATCGAGGCGCTGGAGTTCGGCGAGCCGTCTGTTGCGGAAGTGAAGGAGGCACCGGTGGCGACGTCAAAGACCGGGCAGTTGCGACTGCGGGTGGTTGAAGGCGAGGAGTGAGCGCCACGCAACCCTGCCATGCGCGGCAGCAGGTGGCGATTTTTCGGGCAATTGGCTATATGTTTGTCATATCAAAGGAAAAAAATATGAAACCCGTTCAAAAAACCAGTCTGTTCGACAGTATTGTCGCGGCTTTCGCTCTCACGCACACATTTGGCTTTGGCTACCGCGACTCCGTTCGCGATCTCAAGGGCACACAGAAGCGCTTGTCGGTCCGTTAAACCGGTGCCTTGATCCTGGCTTCCTCGTAAGCGCAGGTCAGTTCTATAATCGTTTTGTAAATGGCGCGGATGGCTTCGGCTTCCGTGCCATTTTGCTTTGCGCGGGCGCTTGTTCGCATCAGCACTTCTTCGATGCGGTCTTCAAGGCGAACGGCAACGCCAGATTTGGCTTTGTATGCAGCAACTTCGTTGGCGATAGCGAAGCGGCGTGATAGAAGATCAACAATCTGATCGTCAATCACATCAATTTCCTTGCGGAATTTTCCAAGCTGATCGACGTTCATTTCAGCACCTTTCTCAATGCTGCATCAGGGAAGCATGTTGCGGCCATGCCGTTCTTGGCCTGCCAGTCGCCGATGGAACGGCGGGTCTTGAACCCGGGCAATCCGTCTGGCTTGCCGACGTCGTAACCTTGCGCCACCAGTGCATTTTGCATCACGCCAATATCCGAGCGGGCAAGCGTGCCGGCCTTGCCCCACGGCGTTGCAAAGCCTGCGCTGCCGCCATTGATACGGTCGGCGACGTGGCCGATGAACAGTGCGTAGAGATCGGAGATATTGTAGCTCTTGATCACATAGAAATTGCCGGTGGCCAGAAACAGCGGGCCGAAGCGTCCGGCGGGGGCGAGCAGGAATTGCTGTTTGTTAGCCTCGCCTTTGGCAAACGGCTTGCCGTTGGCGCGGGCTATTCCTGCATTGGTCCAGACCGTCAGCAGTTTGCCCTGGTCGGGTCCTTCGAGCGCACAGGAGATGCTTTCCGGGACGGACGCTTCGACGCCCCAGCCGCGTCCGCCTTCCCAGCCGTAATTGACGAGATAGTTGGCAATGGAAGCCAGCGTGTCCGGTGCGGAGTTCCAGATATCTCGGCGGCCGTCGCCATCAAAGTCGACGGCGTGATCAAGGTAGGAGCTTGGCAGGAATTGCGGCTGGCCCATGGCGCCTGCCCATGAAGTTTTCATCATATCCGGCGAAGCATAACCGCGCTCGACAATCTCCAGCGCCGCCAACACTTCCTTCTGAAACAGATCTTTGCGCGTGGACATGTAGGCCTTGGTCGCAAGCACATCGAACACCGGATAATTGCCCTGAGCCTTGCCGAAGCCGGACTCGCGGCCCCAGATGGCCAGGATGATGCCAGGCGAGACGCCATATTTCTTTTCGATGGCCTTCAAGACCTTGGCATATTGACCCGCCCGCGCCTTGCCGCCGGAAACCAGCGGGGCGATGGTTTTTTCGGCGAAATAGTTCGCTGGGGCCGAGAATTCGGCCTGATGCTGCTTTTTCGGCACTTTCGGCTTTGTGCCGGGGACGACGAGATCCGGCAGGTCGAGACTGAGTTTCACACCCTTGAGGCTGCTGTCAAACGTGGCGCGGGAAACGCCCTTGGCCTTGGCTTGCGGCCAGAGATCATTTTCCAGCCACGCGCGGAAACCGGCGTCAAGATTGGCGCTCATTGCAGGCGCCGCGGCGAAACCGATCACCAGCAGGGCAAGAGCCATGAACTTCAATCGTTTCATCCGCAAAGCCTACAATTGCGTCCGCGCGCGCATGGCGGCAGCCAGCGTGCCGTCATCGAGATAGTCAAGCTCGCCGCCGACCGGAACGCCGTGCGCGAGCCGTGTGACATTAACGCCAAATTCGCGCAATTGGTCTGTGACATAATGCGCCGTCGTCTGGCCCTCGACCGTGGCGTTGACGGCAATGATGACTTCGCTCACGCCACCTGCGGCAACACGATCCACGAGCTGGCGGATGTTGAGATCGTCGGGACCAATCCCATCCAAAGGCGACAGGCGGCCGCCGAGCACATGGTACTTGGCGTGCGGGGCGGCCCCTGCCCGCTCCAGCGCCCAAAGATCTGCGACATCCTCGACCACCACCAACAGCCCTGCGTCCCGTCGCTCATCGCAGCAGATTGTGCAGGGATCAGACGTATCGGCATTGCCGCAGACGGTGCAGATGCGCACCTTGTCGTGCGCCTCCTGCATCGCATGGGCGAGCGGGCCCATGATCTGGCTCTTCTTTTTGATCAGGTGCAGCGCGGCTCTGCGGGCCGAACGCGGCCCAAGCCCCGGCACTTTGGCCAGCAGCTGAATAAGCCGTTCAATCTCAGGTCCAACGATTCGCTTGGTCATCACACTTTCCTAACCAAGCTTGTTTAGATTTGACAGTATTCTATCTCGTTTCGGATGGTTGACATGGATGCAGCAACACTGACCATCAGGCCCGCGCTCGAAAGCGACCGCGCGGTGCTCGAAGATTTGATCGCCGATTGCTACGCGACGGTCTATCCCGGCTGGTATGAGGAAGAGACGCTGGAAGACGCACTGCCTGCAATGCTGCGCATTGATCCTGCTTTGCTCAACTCGGGCCGCTATCTCATCGCGCGGATGGGCAATTTCATCGCCGGCTGTGGTGGATGGAGCGCGGCGGCTCCGGGAATTGCAGTGAGCGAACCGGCATCCGGCCACATTCGCCACTTTGCCACAAGGCCTGATGCGATGGGCAAAGGCGTTGGTGGCACGATCCTTGAACGCTGCATTTCGGAAGCGGCGGCCTCCGGACTTTTGGCGCTCAAGTGCTTTTCCAGCCTCGCGGCAGAAGGGTTTTACGCGCGGCACGGGTTTGTGAAGCTCGACAATGTCAATGTGATGCTGGGTTCGGGTGCATATTTTCCGGCGGTGCTGATGGAGCGGCGGCTGGGCTGAGCCGGTCCACTATCGCGTGCGGATGAGTGTCATAAGATTTCGGACGAAATAGATTTCTACCACTGCCAATGCTGTCAGCGTGAAAGTGTTGGCATCAGGCGCGCCATTGATAGTCAGCCCGACCACAACATCGCCCAGTTCAATGAAGGCGCGAGTTGCCAGCATCAGCGCCAGTAGCGCCGCACTGTCAAGCACAAGAGCGATGACGATGCCAAGCACGGAACCCAGAACACGCACGCCGGTCGAATAGAGACCGAATTTTGCAGAAAAAGTTCCAAGGTCCACGCCCGGGAAAAATGCGCCGGGCATAAACATGAAGATATAGGCAAAGAACAGTCCGGCCAGTACCATAACCCAGCCGAAAATTTTGGCACTGGCCGGAATTCCCGGGAGGAGCAAATTCTTGAGTTCATTCATGACGATTTATCCGGTTGCTGACAACGGGTTGCGGGACGACGCTGCGCACGCATTCTGTGTTTGCAAATGCCCCGCGACCCGGACATGCCACTTAAAATGTTATAAATCGAATGAAACTAATATCGATATGACATGCATGGAGAGAATATTACGCGCATTGATTTGAACCTTCTGACGATCTTTGATGCCGTGGCGCAATCTGGATCGGTTTCGGCGGCGGCCGAGCAATTGTCGCTGAGCCAGCCCGCAGTGAGCCATGCGTTGAACCGCTTGAGGCGCATGACCGGGGACCGTTTGTTTCTGCGTGCACATGGCGGACTCGTGCCAACGCCACGTGCGTTGGAGATGCGCGACAGCGCCCGTCAGATCATCAATTCGGCGCGGACGCTGCTCGGACCGTCCACGTTTGAGCCAGCATCGCAAGCGCGCCTGTTCCGCATCGCGTCCAGCGACTATTCAAATATGACGCTTTTCCCCGCGCTCCTGAAGACCCTGCGAAACAAGGCCCCGAATTGCACTGTCGAATTGGTACAAGCCGGAAGTCTGACACTCGGCCAATTGGCCAAGGGTGATATCGATTGCAGTTTTTGGGCTGTTGATGCGCCCGCACAACCATACTCATCAATGCTGCTGTTCAACGAACGTCTTGTCGGGATCGCATGCAAGTCACATCCGATTGCCAAGACCATACATCAGGGGAAAATTGCGCTCAGCCAATATCTCGCCTATCCGCATGCCGTGGTCGCACTTCGGGTTTCAACCATCAATGCCGTCGATGAAGCTTTGCATTCAAAAGGCCTCAGCCGGCAAATACGGTATGTCGGTCAAAGCCTTGCGGGCAACCTTGATGCTCTGACTGGCACCGATCTTGTCATGTCTTTGCCTGCAAGACTTGTCGGGCGGGCAGAAGCCGTTGGCTTCGTCAGTTTTGAGCTTCCGATTCCGGTTCCGGACTACCCATACTATCTGATTTGGCATCTCAGAACGGAAACAGACCCCGCGCTGGTGTGGCTTCGGCGCGAGATCATCGCGCTGGCCACCAAGCGCGAATCGTAATTCATGTTCAAAACGGCAGCTTGAACCCCGCAGGCATCTGCAATCCCGCTGTCAGCGCCTGCGTCTTCTCGGCCATCACCGCCTCAACCTTCGCCTTGGCATCATTGTGCGCCGCGACCACCAGATCTTCGATGATCTCGCCTTCTCCCGGCTGGACCAGTGACGCGTCAATCGAAATGCCGGTCATGCCGCCCTTGCCATTCAGCCGCACCTTGACGGCACCGCCGCCGGAGATGCCTTCGGCCTCGATGGTTTCCATTTCGTCTTGCATGGCCTGCATCTTGGCCTGCATTTCCTTGGCCTTGCTCATCAAGCCCATGATGTCTTTCATCGCAATCTCCTGAAATCAGTCTTCTTCGTCGCCCGCTTCGACACCCGGCGATTGGGCTGCGAAGTCGTCTGGCGCGTCGTTCCCCATGTCGGCAGCGCCGGGGGCGGTTTCAATGCGCACGTTGATGATTTTCGCACCGGGGAATCGGGCGAGGATCGCGGCCACATCCGGATCGGCCTTGGCGTCGGCCATGATGCCGTCGCGCTTGGCGTTCTCAGTCTCGTCAATGGTCAGCGCCTTGGCATCGGCAACCACCGAGACCATGAAGCGCTGGCCCGCCCATTCAGTCAGCTTGCGCGACAGGTCGGAAGGAAAGCCGCGCGGCGCGTCTGCTGTCAGGCCGATCTCGATAACGCCAGCGCGGAAGGCCACCGGCCGCACGAATTTGCGTATTTGCACCTTCATCTGCATGTCGCGGCGTTTGTCGGCGAGCGCGAGGATGTCGGCGAGCGAGTTGACCTGTTCGACCGGCGCAGGCGGTTCGACAATCGCGGGCGTAAAGCCCGGCGCTGCATCGGGGTTTTCCGAA
>JANMQE010000459.1:0-3707 GCA_031370195.1 Phyllobacteriaceae bacterium | reverse complement strand
CCCGCAGTCAAAACTGCGTGCCAGATGCACAGTGCCCGCCGCGCCGCCAAGCCTGATGACGGTCATGATTTCAAGGTTCCCGTCTGCGCCCATGATCTCCACCATGTCGCCCTTGTGCAGACGCATCACCAACTTGCCGCCAACACGTGCACGCTCCCACTCCGGTCGCCAGCCTGGCTGAGTGACCTGATGGCGGGATGCCCCGTACGCCTTCCACACACCATCGCGCGTTTGCACGATGTCCAGATGGTGGTTGTCGAACGGCAGGACGGCATACGCAGAGACACCCCGACGTCGCGACACATCAATGGCTTCATGGGCCACGTGGACGACCTTCACACGTTTGGTCCGGCCAAAAATTGCTGCCAATTCATTGGCGCTTGATGCGTTTATATCAGCGATGCGTTTGCGCAATCCTCTGTCAGCCAGCCGCCGCAACATCGGCGCCGTCAACTCTGCAACAGGTTTGCGCGCACAAATATGGCTTCCCGGATCAAAGCCGGAGTGGACGGACGGCCTGCCGTAGCGGGTGTCGTCATGCTTTTGGCCGCGTTTGCTGCGCTCCGGTTTGGTTGATACGAGCAGGGTTTCCAGTGCCGCGTTGATCATCGCTGCGAAACGTCCGTCCAAAGTGCAACAGTCGGCGCTTTTACCCTGCACAGCACCGGTCAGGATTGCGTCAACCGCATGATGACGCAGGTCCGAGCGGTTCTTGGCACTTTCCTTGTCAAACAAAGCCTGGCGCGCCAGTGCCACCTTGCGCGGCGAAACCACTCTCACATCCATGCTGGTGCCCTGCGTCTGCAAAAACTCCAGCGCCAAAGTCACGGCCTGGCGCAAGGCGTCGGCGTCCGCCAGCTGCACCCTGTTTGGCGGCTTTCGTGACGTCTGCACAATTTCTGGCAACGCTGAACCCTTGGCACGGTTGGCGTCAGCCAGGGATAATGCCAGATTGTGTCTGCCGCCGGCACCGTTCCGGGCCACAGGCACACTATGGTCGATCTCGATCATTGGCGAGAACGCCTCGGCAAAGCCGAATTGGCTGCCGCTGATGCGGCACTCCGCAAATCCGGTTGACTGGTTTGCCTGCTGCTGAAACAGCCGGACACGCAACAGGTTCTGCCGCGTTGCAGGCCTTGCGATGGTGGCCAGCCGTTCTGTCAGGCGGGCGCGCTCCTGTGCGTTGACGGAACCCTTGCGTGATGCCGGCACTGCCGCTTCGATCCGCACTGCGTGTGGCGGCCCGAATTTGCGCACCAACGCGTGCCAGATGACCTTGAACTGGCTGTGGGAAACCGCCGCCAACGGCGAGATTGGCCGGGCACCGGCCGGAGACTTTTGCGGCGCCCTGCGGCGAAACATCACGGCGAGAACGTGTTCGCGGCATTCCGGTTTTTGCAGCGGTGCATGCCAGCGCGACTGGACTGTCAGGAGAGCATCAACATATTGCCGGGCAGACGTCTTGTCAGGCCCGTATTCGCTTTCGCCCCGGTGTTTGTGTGCATTGAACAGGATGCGGACGAGTTCGTGATCCGGCAGCTCATCTTTCAGCGAGAGCGATAGCCAGTGGCGCAACTCGGATCCATCATTGTGCTCCCAGTGCCGGTTTTCCACAGTCGTCGTCATCAGGCCGCAAGAGATCAGCGCACCTGCCAAGTCCGTTCGGCGCAGTTTCATCCGTTGGCGCAGTTTCATCCGTTGCTCAGGCTTCAACCGCTGGCGCATCCGCTGTAACGCCCTGTGACGCGACAATGCGAACAGCCGGACACCGGCAGCAACGATCGCGAGTGTGTCGCGGTCACAATCCAGCACTGCCCAGCCGATGGCTGATGTCCCCGGGTCAAAGGCAAAGATTCGCTGCATGATCCTCTCGCCTCCGGCAAAGTTAGATTCAAATGCTGCGATTCAACTCAGCATTTTGGCAAGTTGTTTCGGCCATCGTGGTAAAGTTGAAGCCCGGACCGGTTCGCTTTTCCGTGAACCCGGTCTTGTACCATCAGCAAGGGGCGGGCTCCGGTCCGCCCTGATTTAATCCTATGCGAAGATGCCGCGTTCCCGCTCGACCAGACCTTGGATGAATTTCACCACCGTTTCGATGCGCCGCAGCGAACGCATGCTTTCATGATACACGGTGAAATAGGCGCGGCGGATTTGGCGCTCCGGCATGACCGCAACCAGATCATCATGGGTGCGGGCGATGAAGGCATGAAGGATGCCGATGCCCGCGCCGGAGCGGACAGCCTCGGTTTGACCCAGCGCCGAAGAGATTGCGAAACGGGGTCGAAACTCGCGCGAAATTTCGCCCGCATAAGCAAGTGAGGGCGAGGCCAGCAGGTCTTCGACATAGCCGACCAAATTGTGCCGCGCCAGCTCCTCAACCGTTTCCGGCATGCCGTTCTGTGCGATGTAACTCTTAGACGCATAAAGACCAAGCCGGTAGTCCACGAGCCTTGCCGCGACCAGCCTTCCTTGGTCGGGGCGCTCGACTGTCACGGCAATGTCCGCTTCACGGCGTGACAAAGAAAACGAGCGCGGCACAGGCACAAGTTCAATCGTCAGGTCCGGATGCCGGCGGGTGAGTTCGCCCAAGCGTGGCGCGAGGAACGCGACACCGAAACCCTCCGGCGCACCAACCCGCACGGTGCCGGATATTGACACCGAAGCCTCGCCGACCGCCGCGCGCGCGCCGTCCATTTCGGCTTCCATCCGCTCGGCGGCCAGCAGAAACTCTTCGCCTGCGCGCGTCAATTCTGACCCAGAGGGGCGCCGCGTCAGAAGCTGAGCCCGCAAATCCTGCTCCAGAGAAGTCAGCCGCCGCGCCACTGTCGCATGGTTCAGCCCCAGCCGCTTGGCAGCACCAAGGATCTGGCCGGAGCGGGCGACTGCGAGAAATATGCGGACGTCATCCCAGTTCATGTCGACCTCAAAGCAGAGACTTCGATTTTCGCACAATAGATGCGCTTTTCCACGCGTTGCAATGCAAATTTTATAGCGCATACTTCACCATCAAATCTGGAGGAAAGATCATGAAGGAAGTCGGGCATTTCATCGGCGGCAAGCATGTCGCCGGCACATCCGGGCGCTCAGCCGAGTATTTTCAGCCGATGGATGGCACGGTTCTGGGCCGTGTTGCCCTCGCATCTCGGGCAGAAGTGCGCGCGGCAATCGAGAATGCCAAGGCCGCGCATCCGAAATGGGCGTCAACCAACCCGCAGCGTCGCGCCCGCGTTATGATGAAGTTCCTCCAGCTGGTTCATGCCGAATATGATTCGCTGGCCGAGCTTCTGGCGCGCGAGCATGGCAAGACCATTCCGGATGCCAAGGGCGACATTCAGCGCGGCTTGGAAGTGATCGAATTCTGCATCGGATCGCCGCATCTTCTCAAGGGTGAATTCACCGATGGGGCCGGTCCGAACATTGATGTCTATTCGCTGCGCCAGTCGCTTGGCGTGGTTGCCGGCATCACCCCGTTCAATTTCCCCGCCATGATCCCGTTGTGGAAAATCGGCCCGGCGCTCGCCTGCGGCAACACCTATGTCTTGAAGCCGTCCGACCGTGATCCGGGCGTGCCGATGCGCATTGCCGAATTGTTCCTTGAAGCCGGGCTTCCGGAAGGCGTTCTCAACGTCGTCAATGGCGACAAGGAGGCAGTCGATGCGATCCTTGACGATCCGGACATCAAGGCGGTCGGCTTTGTCGGCTCGACG
>JANMQE010000435.1:0-2198 GCA_031370195.1 Phyllobacteriaceae bacterium | reverse complement strand
GTCCACTATTTCGCGGTCGAAGCATTCAGGTGGAAACCCGGGGGACAGTGGACTCTGAAAAGAGCGCCCGTTCTTGGCGCTTACAAGTCATTGTAATTACAACAAAATCCACACATTTCGTCATCCACGGCACAATGGCCGAGGACCGGGCTTGTCCCGACGACCCGGATTTGACTATTTGCGAGCCTTGGAGAACACCGTAATTTTCGGACCGTCACCACTCACCCCACCCGCTAAGCCAACAGTCTACCCATCCCCGAAACCAGCAAATTTTCCGGATCAAGCGTAGCCTTCAGCGCCCGCAGCAACTCTACTCCAATCTCGCCCTTGCCAGCCCGCGCCATCTCCGCATGATCCACGCCAACCCCGTGATGATGGCTCGCCGCGCCGCCGCTTGTCCCGATGGCGGTGGAAATCCCGGTTTTGATCAACCGCCATTGCCCAAGCCGGTCCTCGGCCTGTGGAAAAATCGCCGTGAAATAGAGGCAGCCAGCTTCCGGATAACTGTGGCTGAGATGGCACATCAGCACGCCGCGCAGCCTTTCGCCAAGGGTCGCAGCCATCGCATGGTCAAACGCCGCGCCAACTTCTGACTTCAATTCCGCCAGTCTGCTCCAAGGCGCGACAGTCTCGAATGTATCAACCCCAATCCCGCGCCGCAGCAGGCTTTCGCGCAAATAGGGCAGATCATAACGACTCTTCCGCCACGATACGCCCGGCCCCCGGCCGAGCGAAACGCCGCCGGCCTTGCCAATAATCCGTCCAACTTCAGATATCACATCGGCAAATCGCCCGCGCCCGCCCTCAAATCCGGCAAGCAGCAGCACCGGATTTGAAGGCGCACGTTTCACCGCAAGCGCCACCCGCTCCAGCGCCGTCGCGCGTTCCATCCCCTTCATTGCAAGCCGGAATTGCCCGAGAAACCGCGTCTCCGCCGCATCAGAAACCCGAAGCATCGAGAGGCTCGCATCGCTCTGGGCCAGTTGGCTGGCCGCGCCAAGTGCGGCATCAAACGAGGGCAAATACCAGGCGCAGTCTTCAACCGTTTCCGGCTTGCGCTTGATACGCACGGTGACCGATACAATCAGTCCAAACAAGCCTTCGGATCCCGTCACCAGCCCGCCAAGCCATGGCCCGTCTGCCGTATGCCGCTGCGCTTCGCTGGTCCAAAGCCCGCGCGGCGTGGCAAGTGTGGCTGAGATCAGCATGTCCGACATGCGCCCGTAACCCGCCGAGCGCTGGCCGCTGCCATGCGCCGCAATTGATCCGCCAAGCGTTGCGCCGTGAAAACTCTGCGGAAAATGGCCAAGCGTAAACCCGCGCGCATTCAACTGCTCTTCAAGCTCCGGCAGCCGGATTCCTGCCTCTGCCTCCGCAGTCAGATCCGGCTCGTTCACCGCAATCAGCCGGTTCATCCGCAGCATGCTCGCCGCAACACGCGGGCGCTGATCGTGAACTGCAAATCCGCCGGTGACATTGGTCGCCCCGCCGGAAGCCATTACACAAAATCCCAGCTTCGACGCCCGCTGCAACAGGTCGTTGGCCTGCGCACTGTTGGCTGGAGAAACGACGGCATCAACCGGATCGGCAACGATCCCTGCGCGACGCGCCAGCTGGTCCGGATAGCTCTGGCCAAGCGAGAACGCCGCGCGACTGTCGGGATCAACCGAAAAGCCGTCAAATCCGAACCGGCTCAGCAAAGCACTTTGCGCAGCAGCGCTCAGCCGCGATGGTCGCAGCGCGGTTCCGTTGAGTTCCGCTGGCAACGCGGATCGCAACGCGTCAAGGCCCAGCATTTCCCGCAGCATCTTCTCAGCCAGAGCCTTGCCCTCAAGCGGATCGTCATGCTGCCCAAGCCATCCCCAAAGCTGCGCGGCCATCAGCACATCACCCGGATTGCTTTCGGCAAAATCTCAAACTGCGCCGGAATTTGCCCCGGCGCTTCGCCGTCAACATCCAGCAACGCCGTGTTGAGCGCCGGATCGCCGACAGGTTCCACCAGCACCTTCTTCCCGCGCAAGATTGTGACTTGGCGGTGGTTCCGATGCGCGCCGGTATACAAAAGCCGCAGGTCAAGGATCAGCTTCAGCTTTGCCGCACCCCGAAAAATCACGATGTCCAAAAGCCCGTCGTCTTCGATGGCATCCGGCGCAATCATCATGCCGCCGCCGAAATACCGCCCGTTCGCCGCCGCCACC
>JANMQE010000425.1:0-4645 GCA_031370195.1 Phyllobacteriaceae bacterium | reverse complement strand
GATTCGCCGTCGTGCACGTGGCCGTCGGCATGGATCACCTGCAGGCACAGGCGCAACACGGCGCGGCGCAGCTCGACAGCGTCGACATCGGTCAGCAGCGTGTCGATCAGCGCTGCATCGATGAGGCAGTCACTGCCGTTGCGCGCGCGAGCCCCTGCGAGCAGATCGGCACAGAGTTCGTGCACCACGCCACGCAGCTGATCGCTGCGCAGGCCGAGCTTCTCGTGGGCGTTCGACGACTCGAGGATCGCCAGTTCGGCCTTCTTCAACTGGCCGTCGGAAATGAGTGTCAGCGCAACGATGCGTGCGGCCGCCTCGGGACTGTCTTTCGGGTAAGAGCGCATGGCGTTTCCTTCGTCGGGATGAACGAAAGATACGGTTTGCGCCACTTCGCGACAAGGCGAGAGTTGCGAGATTTCACTTCGAGTAAAACTTAGTGTTCTTCGCCACGCCGCTTTCAGAGAGTACCGAACAGATGGCTGCGTGCGGTGGTCGTGATGGCGGCGACACACGGGTGGTGAATTCGGCGCTCGGCCGAAATGGCGAAAAACTCCTCGACCAGCTCGGCGCTGCGGCCCAGAACCTGCACGCCGTATTGCGCGCGCGTTTCGGCTTCGAGCACGTCGGGCGCAAGAAAAACACCGCGGCCTTCGCGGCCGAAGGCTTTCATCAGCGCGCCATCGTCGAACTCGCCGACGATGCGCGGTTGCAGCTGGTGCTTCACGAACCATTGCTCCAGCCGCTGGCGGATCGCCGAGGAACCGCCCTGTATCAGCATTGGCGCGTCGTTCAGGCAGCCCGGAAATTTTCCCTTCAACCCGGCCTTCACGCCCGCCGTGCAAAAGAAGCTCATGGTGGTGCTGCCCAGCGCATGGTTGAAGGCCTTGACGTGGACTTGGCGTGGCATCGGCTCGTCGGCGATGACGAGGTCGAGCCGGTGCACCGAGAGCTGCGCGAGCAGGTCGCGAAACTTGCCTTCGTGGCAGATCAGACGCACCGGCTCGGGCACGCCCCACGACGGCTCGAGCAGCTTGTACGCCACCGACTTGGGCACCGAATCAGCCACGCCGACCCGAAAATCGAGCGTGCGTGCCGTGGCTGCGGTGCGCCGCATCGCGGCTTCGAGTTCGCTGCCGAGCGCAAAGATGTCGTCGGCATAGGCCATGGCGACATGGCCTTCGTCGGTCAGCTCGAGGTGGCGCCCGCGCTTGCGGAACAGTTTGCGGCCGAAGCGCTCTTCGAGCAGCTTGATCTGCCCGGATAGGGTCTGTGGCGTCGTGTGCAGCTGTTCGCCGGCACGCATCACGCCGCCGGCCCGGGCTGCGGCCCAGAAGTAGTGCAGGTGTTTGTAGTTCATCGAAAGCCCCTCGCGTGGTGCGGATCGCCCTTTGAACGGGGCGGGTCACTGCGGTTTAAGCGAAGTTCATTTTCACGGAAAACGCATTTACGCGAAGTACTTCAGTGCCTAGATTGAAGTGGTCACGGCACCCGTGACGCTTCTGGAGCACACCATGCAGATTGCCATTCGCACCTCGCACCTGAGCCTGCAGCCCGAGCAACGCCAACAGATCGAGCGACGCGCGAGCTTTGCGCTGGCGCGCCTCGCCGCGGTGGTCAAGCGGGTCGAGGTCAGCCTGGCCGACACCAACGGCCCGCGCGGCGGAGTCGACAAGCGCTGCCGCGTGCTCGTGCACCTGGAGGGCAGCGCCTCGGCGTTCGTCGAAGACCGCGACAGCGATCTGGTGACCTTGATCGACCGCACCATGGACCGCGCCGGCCGCGCCGCGCACAAGCGGTTGGAACTGGCTGCACCGGGCCGGCGCGTCGCGCGGCCGCACCTCTTCCTGGCCACGGCCAGCGAGGCCCTTTGACACCGACACGAGGCCTTCACACCATGCGAACCTACCCCCGCAACAGCCCCCAGGCGGCCAGCCGCATCCTCGCCCTGACCTTGTTGGCCGATGGCCACTTCGATCAGGCCGAGGCGGTTTCAATGGAACAGGCGCGCGCCTTCGAAACGCTCGGCATGCGCCCCGACGAACTCGACGCGGCCGTGACCGAGTTTTGCGCCGACTTGTTGTCGTGCTCGGCGCTGAACTGGTCCGACGCGTGTTTTGTAGACCCTGCCACGCTGGCCGGCCTGATGGCCGAGATCGACGACCCCGCGCTGCGGCGCACGCTGCTGCACCTGTGCATCACGATCGTCGAGGCCGACCGGCAGGTGACTGAAGCCGAAGCCATGATCGTGGGTGCCGCCGTCGAGCACTGGGGCCTGCAGCGCGAGGCGCTCGAGCTCGGTGCACCGAGCGCCCACTGAACCAACGACAGGAACGCCGCGCCGGGCGGGGGAGCCTGGCGCCGGCCTGCCCCGATACTTCGGGGCATGCCCATCCTCTTCATCGCCCTTGCCGTGCTCGGCCTGGTGCTCATGGTGCTCGCGCTGAAGCTGCGCGAAGCACGGCGCGCCGAGTTCATCCGCCACTACAGCTTCCCCAAAGGGCTGATCGAAAAACTGCAGTCTCGCCGGCCGGGCCTGGCGGCGCGCGACGGGCAACTGGTGGCGCGCGCGCTGCGCCAGTTCTTTCTGGCACACCTGGCCGCAAGGCGCCAGTTCGTGTCGATGCCTTCGCAGCTCACCGACGACCTGTGGCACGAGTTCATTCTCTACACGCGACACTACGAGCAGTTCTGCCAACGCGCGTTCGGGCGCTTCATGCACCACACGCCGGCCGTGGTGCTGGGCCAGGCGCAGCAGAGCAGCGTGGGGCTGCGCCGCACCTGGTGGTTCTGCTGCCGCGAAGAACACATCAACCCGACCACGCCGACACGCCTGCCGCTGCTGTTCGCCATCGACGCCAAGCTCGGCATCGGCGACGGCTTTCGGTATGTGCCCGACTGCGATGCGTTGCGCCGAG
This sequence comes from Phyllobacteriaceae bacterium, assembly GCA_031370195.1. GTDB lineage: Bacteria > Pseudomonadota > Alphaproteobacteria > Rhizobiales > Rhizobiaceae > JANMEX01. The sequence continues at coordinate 1,730 of JANMQE010000425.1, read as the reverse complement.
GCGGTGACGGCTCGACGCACTGCGCTGGGGACTTCGCCAGCAGCAGCGGCGACGGCAGCGCCGACGGGTTCGGTGACATCGGACTGTCGTCCGACGCCGGCGGTGATGGCGGGGGTTGTGGCGGCGGGGGCGACTGAAGCGGCTGCCCCAGAAAAAAGCCGGCCGGTCTGTCGACTGGCCGGCTTTTCAGGCGGTGCTGGCTTACGACTTGCTATCGGCGGTCGGCGTGGCGACCACCTGCCCGTCCTTCACCGGCAGCGTCGGGCCCGGCTTGAACGTGGTTCTCACCATGCCGTCCTTGCCGTCGAATCGATAGGCGACGTTGTAGCCGACCACCTTCTGCGACTTGTCGTTCACGGTCTTGCAACGGCGTTCGGTCGTCGTCACGACGTCTTTCTCCTGCAGGTTTTTCTGGACGCGGTTGCCGGCGTAACCCCCCGCCGCCGCGCCTGCGACGGTGGCCAGCGTCTTGCCGTTGCCGCCACCGACGGTGCTTCCGAGCAGGCCGCCTGCCAGGCCACCGACCACGCTGCCGGCGATTCGCTTTTCATCTTTCACCTGCGCTTGCCGCTGCACCTGGATGTCTTCGCACTTTTCATGCGGAGTCAGCACGGTCTCGACAATTTCCTTCACCGAGACGACTTCGGCAACCGCCGGCTTCGCCATTGTCTTGTAACCGGTGACGGCGCCTGCACCCAGCACCACCATGGCAATGCCGCCCAATGCAATTCCCTTGACCATTGATTTGTCCACGTGAATGTCCTTTTTCGAGAATGCTATTTTCGTCGACGAAATGCCGAGTCGAGCCCGTGTCGGCGTGTCTGGGTGATAAGAACGGCAACTCTTGTAAAGGTTCGCGAGCTGCGCGCGTCAATCGGCCGCGACCCACGCCTTCGGCTTGAGCGAAAGGTTAGCTGGGCCTCGGCCTGCGGTGTGTCAGAAGACATCCCGCGCGCGGGAAGGACGGCGCCGCAAAATGCTCGGGCCGCGGCGAAAGGCGAAAAAAAACCGGCCCGGTCTGTCGACCGGCCGGCTTTCGATTCAGTGCGGAAGGCGGCCCGGTGATCGGGCCGCGAAACCCGCTTCAGTCGTTCTTGTAGATGTCCACGTCCTTGGTCTCTTTCACGAACAGCATGCCCACCACGAAGGTGATGCTCGCGAAGATGATCGGATACCACAGGCCGTTGTACATGTTGCCGGTCTGCGCCACGATCGCCAAGCCGGTCGCAGGCAGCAGGCCGCCGAACCAGCCGTTGCCGATGTGGTACGGCAGGCTCATCGAGGTGTAGCGGATGCGAGTCGGGAACATTTCCACCAGCATCGCCGCGATCGGGCCATAGACCATGGTCACGTAGATCACGAGCAGGGTCAGGATCGCGACCATCATCGGCTTGTTCATCTGCGCCGGGTCGGCAACTGTCGGGTAGCCGGCATCTTTCAGTGCCGCGGCGACCGCTCCCTTGAATGCCGTGTCCTTGACCTTGGCGTCGGCGGCCGGCATGCCGGTGGCCGTGAACGATTCGATCACCTTGTCGCCGATCGTGATCTTCGCCGGGCCGGTGCCTGCCACGTTCTCGTAACTCACGGCGCGCGCTGCAAGCACCTGCTTGGCCACGTCGCACGAGCTCGTGAACTTGACGACGCCGGTGGGGTTGAACTGGAACGAACACTCGGTCGGGTCGGCCGTGACGACGACCTTGTTCTTCGCCTGCGCAGCCGCCAGCGCCGGG